>CAZUVG010000264.1:0-4841 GCA_964623765.1 uncultured Roseicyclus sp. | reverse complement strand
CGCCGGAGGTCGCCCCGGCACCGATAACGGTGTGGATCTCGTCGATGAAGAGGATGGCGTCGGGGTGATCCTCCAGTTCCTTCACGACGGCCTTCAGCCGCTCCTCGAAATCGCCGCGGTAGCGGGTGCCGGCCAGAAGCGCGCCCATGTCGAGTGAATAGATCGTCGCGCCGCTAAGCACTTCGGGGGTCGAGCCCTCGACGATCTTCTTGGCCAGGCCCTCGGCAATGGCCGTCTTGCCGACGCCGGGATCTCCTACGAGAAGCGGGTTGTTCTTGCGGCGGCGGCAGAGCACCTGGATGCAGCGCTCCACCTCGTGCTCGCGCCCGATGAGGGGATCGACGTCACCCTTCACCGCCTTGGAGTTCAGGTCCACGCAATACTTGCCGAGCGCCGACTCTTTCTGATCGGCCTCGTCGGGTTCGGCCTGCTGCGCGCGCGGCTCGTCCTCGCCGTCGGAGGCGCCGGTGACCGGACGGCTTTCTCCGTAGGACGGATCCTTGGCGACGCCATGGGCGATGAAGTTGACCGCGTCGTAGCGCGTCATGTCCTGCTCCTGCAGGAAATAGGCGGCGTTCGATTCGCGTTCGGCAAAGATGGCTACCAGCACGTTGGCCCCCGTCACCTCGGTGCGGCCCGAGGACTGGACGTGGATCGCGGCGCGCTGGATGACGCGCTGGAATGCGGCCGTGGGAACGGCCTCGGACCCTTCGACGTCCGTCACCAGGGTGGAGAGATCGTCCTCGATGAAGTTCACCAGCGTGGAGCGGAGCGATTCGAGCTCGACGCCGCAGGCCTTCATCACCTTCTGTGCATCCGGCTCGTCGATGAGCGCAAGCAGCAGATGCTCCAGCGTCGCGAGCTCGTGTCGGCGCGCGTTCGCGTTGGCAAGCGCTGCATGGATGGCCTGCTCAAGGGTTGTCGAAAAAGATGGCACGCGTGTGCTCCTTTCGGTGTCGTCGAGGGGGCTCGGCCTCCGCTCGATCGTGGCCTCGTAGGTTTAAGCTTTGGTTTTTATCGGCACGTTTCAAGCTATTTCTGCGCAAATCGGCGTGTGCGGACCCCGCCTCGGCACAACCCTCTGAAATCCCCCGGGGCTGCACAAAAACGTGGCAGTCCCTGCGCGGGCAGATGGATCGTCTACGCCCCGAGGGCGTTGCCCACGGTTCAAAACGCGTCCTTCCGGCGCCGGATTTCCGCGAAAACCTCGGCGTCGCTTGCCGTCACCATACCTAGGCCCGCCTTCACGCCGGACAAGCCCGCGCGCAGGAAGGGATTGGTGTCGAGTTCCTCGCCGAGGCGCGAGGGCACCGTCGGGCGCCCGTCGGCGCGCGCCGCATCCACCGCTTTCGCGCGGGCCACGAGCGCCTCGTTTTCCGGCTCGATCGTCAGGGCGAAGCGCGCATTGTTGCGCGTGTACTCGTGTCCCGAGCAGACCAGCGTCTGGCGGGGCAGGGCGGCAAGCTTGGAGAGGCTCGCCCACATCTGTTCCGCCGTCCCCTCGAACAGCCGCCCGCAGCCGAGTGCCATGAGGCTGTCCGCCGTGAAGACGGCCCCGGCCGCGGGGAAGTGGTAGGCGACATGGCCGATCGTGTGACCCGGGACGTCGATCACCGTGCCGGAGAGGTCGCCTACCCGTACCTCGCCGCCTTCACCCAGCGCGTGGTCGAGCGGCGGCAGGCGCTCGGCATCGTCCGCTGCGCCCCAGACGGCGGCACCGGTCGAGGCCCTGAGGGCGCCCGCGCCATCGACATGGTCTGCATGGTGGTGCGTGATCAGGATGTCGGTCAGCTGCCAGCCACGCTCGGCGAGTGCCGCCTCGATCGGCCCGGCCTCGGGCACGTCCACGACCGCCGTGGCGCCGGTGGCGGGGTCGTGCACGAGAAAGGCGTAGTTGTCCGACAGGCAGGGAACGGTGACGATCTCGGCCGCTCCGCTCGGCGTGGATGTGGGCATGGCAATTCCGCTCCGCTCGGGTTTATGGTTCGCCTCGGGGAAGACGGGGTCAGCCTCGCGCAGATGGCCGGGGGAAGGCAATGCATCTCGACGTGATCGATCTTCGTCACTTCTATTATCGCACCCGGCTGGGGCGGACCGCGCAGAAGGCGATCCGCGACCAGATGCTGGCCTACTGGCCCGAGGCGAAGGGTCAGACGGTGATCGGCTTCGGCTTCGCCGTTCCGCTCCTTCGGCCTTATCTCGCGGAGGCCCGGCGCGTGATCGGCCTGATGCCGGCCGAGCAGGGGGTGATGCCCTGGCCTGCAGGGCTCGACAATGTCTCGGTGCTGTGCCGCGAGAGCCTCTGGCCGGTGGAGACGGGGCATGCCGACAAGATCGTCTGCCTGCATGGTCTGGAGACCTCCGAGCATCCGGCGGCCGTCCTGCAGGAATGCGCCCGCGTGCTGGGGCCCGGCGGGCGGGCGCTCTTCATCGTGCCGAACCGCGGCGGTCTCTGGGCGCGGCGCGACCGGACGCCGTTCGGCTTCGGAAGGCCCTACACGCTGTCCCAGCTCGAGGCGCAGCTCAAACGCCATGACTTCATCCCCGAGCGTCACTGTGCCGCGCTCTTCGCGCCGCCGTCCGAGAAACGCTTCTGGACGCGGTCCGCCGACATGATCGAGCGGCTCGGCAGCCGGTTGCCCGGACAGCGGGGCGGCGGCGTGCTGATCGTGGAGGCCTCCAAGCGGGTCTACGCGCCGCTGGGGCCGGGGCTGGCCGAGCGGGTGCGCCGCCCGCTGCGTGTGCTCGAAGGCGCGCCGCAGCCCGCCGGGGCCACGGGGCGCATGCTGGCCTGACGGGGTGAGGCATCAGCCGAAGAGGGCCGACATCTCCGTGACCGGGCGGTTGGCGAGGACCTGCGGAGGGTCGGTCTGGCGCGAGTCAGCGGTCACGACGGTGTCACCCGTCTCCGCCTCGAAGCGCGCCTCGAACCGCCCCATGTCCACCTCGCCGAGCTTCTGCAGGCCGTGCGCCTCGATGAACTCTGCCTCGGGACCCGTGACGCTGCCGGCGGGGATGCTCTGTCCTTCGGGGAGAATGTAGAAATTCAGAGAGTATCGCAGGCCGACGGACACATCGTCCTCGCCGGCCATGTCGTGGACGCTGTGCACGGCGAGGATCTGGCCGGGCAGGTCCGGCGCGATGTTGAGCGTCAATTCATCCTCCGGGCCGAGCTGCGTACGGAAGCCCGCGTCGACCGCCACCTCGCTGGCCGGGCCAGGACCACCCACGGCGACCGAGATGATCTCGTTGGGCTCGTCGTCGTCGAGGTCTCCGAGGTCGGTTGCGGGGATGGTCCGGCCGGCGAGAAGATCGAACGGGCCCGACGCGGGTCGGTCGGCCTCGTAGGCGCCGGCGGCGGCCTCCACCTCGTCGTCGTCGTCGGTCGCTTCGGCCGGAAGGTAGGCCTCGCTGGTGGGCGTGGTGTCCGCCCCGCGCATGTGCAGGGCGGCATAGCTGTCCAGCCGGGCGACGAGATCCTCGTCCCCGCCGAGATCGGCGCGACCCTCGTCCTCGAATGCGTCGTCGGAGTCGCCGCGATCGTCCTCTTCTTCCGTGCGGTCGGACACGTCGGTCAGGGCGTTCGACGCACCGAAGGCGCCGAGAACGGTGAGCGTGAAGATGGACAACATGTGGCGGACTGCCCCGGATTCCCTTGCGTTGAGGGAATCTAAACCATTGCAATAGGGTCAAAAGCGGGTCGCGCAGAGGTCGGAATATGGCGGGGAATGGGCATTCTTGCGGACGGCAGCCCTTCCGCAGCGGATGACGCGGACCGGTTTTCGACGCTGGTCCTTGGGCACCTGCCTGGGCGGGACCGCTCCACCCCTCACGCAGTGCGCTCGCGCCGGGACGGCGTCGCCCGATCCGGCCCGGCAGGGCGCGGCAACCGGCCGCTATTCCGGCGCTGCCCGAACGCCCCTTGTGGCGGTTGCAGCATTGGGAGGCCTCTGCTACATCCACGGCGATTTCAGGGGACCGGCTGCCATCTGCCGCCGTGACGACCGAAGCCCGGAGGTGTCGGAAGGCATCGTCCGGGCAAAGCATGTGAAAGGGTGGACGTGAGCGAACCTGCCTCGATCTCGACCGGCATCGCCGCGCGATATGCGACCGCGTTGTTCGAACTGGCTCAGGAACAAGGGGCGCTCGACGCGCTCGAGGCGGACGTGGCCGCGCTCGAGGCCGCCATGGCCGAAAGCGCCGACCTGCGCGACCTGATCGCCTCGCCGATCTACGGACGGGACGAGACGCAGGCGGCCATCGGCGGCGTCGCCGACGCCATGGGGCTGAACGCCATCACCGGCAACACGCTGCGACTGATGGCCCGGAAGCGGCGTCTCTTCGTCGTGCCGGCCCTTCTCCGCGCGCTGCGCGAGCGCATCGCGGAGCACAAGGGCGAGGTCACGGCCGATGTCGTGTCTGCCAAGGCCCTGACGAAGGGTCAGTCGGACAAGCTCCGAAAGGCGCTCTCGGCCTCCGTCGGCCGCGACGTCCGGATCAATGCGACCGTCGATGAAGCCCTCATCGGCGGTCTTGTCGTCAAGGTGGGCTCGCGCATGATCGACACCTCGATCCGCGCCAAGCTCGACACCCTCCAGAACAAGATGAAAGAGGTCGGATAAATGGCTATCCAAGCAGCCGAGATTTCCTCGATCCTGAAGGAACAGATCAAGTCGTTCGGTCAGGATGCCGAAGTCGCCGAGGTCGGCCGCGTGCTCAGCGTCGGCGACGGGATTGCCCGCGTCTACGGCCTCGACAACTGCCAGGCCGGCGAGATGGTGGAATTCCCCGGCGGCGTGCGCGGCATGGCGCTGAACCTCGAGAACGACAACGTCGGCGTC
>CAZUVG010000263.1:0-4916 GCA_964623765.1 uncultured Roseicyclus sp. | reverse complement strand
CGGCGCGGCGGCCGCACTGGACCGGCGCGCGGCGATCGCCTACCCAAGGCGCGAGGGGAGGCGCGATGAAAGGGGACATCCTTCAGGATTTCGGCGAGTGGGACGTGGTGATCGTCGGCGCGGGCTCGGCGGGCTGCGTGCTGGCGAACAGGCTCTCGTCCGATCCGTCACTGCGGGTCCTCCTGCTCGAGGCGGGCGGCAGCGACAACCGCCTGTGGGTGCACGTCCCCGTGGGCTACCTCTACGCCATGGGCGACCCCTCGCTCGACTGGTGCCTCAAGACCGAACCCGACCCGGGGCTGAACGGGCGGTCGCTGAACTATCCCCGCGGCAAGGTGCTGGGCGGATGTTCGTCCATCAACGGCATGATCTACATGCGCGGCCAGGCGCGGGATTACGACCTCTGGCGCCAGATGGGCAATCCGGGCTGGGGGTGGGACGACGTCCTGCCCTACTTCAGGCGATCCGAGGGCTACCACGACGGCGCCGACGACATGCACGGGGGCGAGGGGGAGCTGCGCGTCGAAAAGCAGCGCCTCTCCTGGCCCATCCTCGACGCGGTGGCCGAGGCGGCCGGAGAACTCGGCATCCCGCGCACGGACGACTTCAACCGGGGCGACAACGAGGGCGCGGGCTACTTCGAGGTCAATCAGAAGAACGGCTGGCGATGGAACGCCCGCCGTGCTTTTCTCGACCCGGTCCGCAGGCGGCCCAACCTGCGCATCGTGACCGGCGCCGAGGTCATGCGGCTCTCGCTCGAGGGACGTCGTGCGACCGGAGTGGTCTTTCGCAAGGACGGGGCCGCGCACCATGCCCGCGCGCGCGGCGAAGTGGTCCTGTCGGCCGGCGCCATCGGCACGCCGAAGATCCTCGAACTCTCTGGCATCGGGCAGGCTGCGCACCTGCAGACGCTCGGCATCGACGTGGTCCACGAGGCGCCCGGCGTGGGCGAGAACCTCGCCGACCACCTCCAGATCCGCACGATCTTCCGCATCGAGGGCGCCCGCACGCTCAACGACTGGTACGCAAGCCCGTGGGGCAAGCTGAAGATCGGCCTCGACTACGCGCTGAAGCGCTCCGGGCCCCTTGCCATGGCGCCGTCGCAGTTCGGCATCTTCACCCGGTCGGCGCCGGAGCACGAGACGCCCAATATCGAGTATCACGTGCAGCCCCTGTCGCTTGACGCCTTCGGCGAGCCGCTCCACCGTTTCCCGGCGCTGACGGTGTCGATCTGCAACCTGCGCCCCGAAAGCCGCGGCTCCGTCCACGCCACCTCGCCCGATCCCTCCAAGCCCCCCGCGATCCGACCGAACTACCTTTCGGCGTCCGCCGACCGGCGCGTGGCCGTGGACTCCATCCGGCACGCGCGCGCGCTCATGTCGACGCGTCGCATGGCAGAATTCCGCCCGCGCGAGATCAGGCCGGGCCCCGAGATCGATGGCGAGGAAGCGCTCCTGCAGGCGGCCGGCGACATCTCGACCACGATCTTCCACCCCGTCTCGACGGCGCGGATGGGAGTGGACGACGCCGCCGTGGTGAGCCCCGGGCTCACCGTCAACGGCATCGGCGGGCTCTCCGTCGTCGATGCCTCGATCATGCCAACGATCACCTCCGGCAACACCCATGCGCCGGTCACCATGATCGCCGAGAAGGCGTCGGACATGATCCGCAAGCGGCTGGCCTGAACCAGATCCGCGTATCGAGAGAACGACGGTAGCAGCGGCAAGGCGCCGGACCGCTCCTCCACCTTTCCGGTAGATGCCCAGCGCAGCGAACGGGCGCGCGACCACAGGATCCGGCCACGCGGCCGGACCGGCGGGGCTAGTGCGCCCAGGGCGTGACGCGTCCGGTAACGCCGTCCCAGGCGCCGATCCCGAGAACGCGGTCGGGATTGGTGGGAGGCGGCATCTCGACCCCCTCGAGCCGCTCGAAGCCGAACCTGCCGTAATAGGGCGCGTCGCCCACGAGCATCGTGCGCGGCCAGCGCACCGCCTCCGCACGACCGAGCCCCTCGCGGATCAGCGCCGCGCCGAGGCCCTCGCCCTGCCGGGTCGGGTGCACGGCGACGGGACCGAGCAGCAGCGCCTCGCGCCGCCCCACCCGCACGGGCCAGAAACGGATCGCGCCCGCGAGGATGCCGAGATCGTCGCGTGCGACAAGGCAGAGGTCCCGCACCGGCGGCACGCCGTCGCGCAGGCGATAGGACGAGAGCGCCTCTCGCCCCGGCGCGAAGCACAGGTCGAAGAGCGCCTCGACCTCCCACCTGTCCTCGGGGTCCTCCCGCAGAAAGTCGTACACCGGAGCCGCCGCCTGCCTCGCTTGCCCACCTCGCCCGGGCGCCTGCGGTCCGCCTGCGCCTCTCTGCTCTGGTCTCGGCCCTAGCATGGGGCTACCCCTTTGCCAAACCACAGGAGGGATGCCGCCCATGTTCTATCGCCCGGCCGAGGGACACGGCCTGCCGCACAACCCGTTCAATGCCATCGTCACGCCCCGGCCGATCGGCTGGATCTCCACCCGCGCCGGGGACGGCTCGGAGAACCTCGCGCCCTACTCGTTCTTCAACGCGGTCGCCTACGTCCCGCCGCAGGTCATGTTCGCCTCGACCTCCGCGAAGGAGGACCGGGGCGACACCAAGGACAGCGTGGCCAATATCCGCGAGACCGGCGTCTTCTGCGTGAACGTCGTGGAATACGCGATGCGGGACGTGATGAACCGGACCTCGGGGCCGTGGCCCAGGGAGACCGACGAGTTCGAGCTTGCCGGGATCGAGCGCGCGCCCTGCTCCGAGGTCGACTGCTCGCGCGTGGCGGGCGCGCCCGCGAACCTCGAGTGCCGGCTCACGCAGATCGTGCAGCTTCCGGGAGAGGCCAACTTCGTCGTCTTCGGCGAGGTCGTGGGCGTGCACCTGCGCGACGACTGCCTGAAGGACGGGATCTTCGACGTGCTGGCATTCAACCCGCTGACGCGCATGGGATACCGCGACTACTCGGTGATCCGTGAGAAGTTCAGCCTGAAGCGTCCCGGCGAGTGAATGGAGGCTTCGCCAGCGCGCCCGCGCCGCCGCTGCCGGGTGGAAATCGCTCGAACGCGCGATCGGGCAGGCTTGGCCTGCGGATTGGCCCGGGTCGGCATCCTCCGTGCCCGGTTACGCGGGACGGATTCCGTATTTGGAACAAGAAGAAGGCAGGATCGCCCGATGGCTGGGCAATGGGAGGGCGCCGTCCGGGTGCGGCGGGCGGAGGCTTGTGACCGCCGGCGCGCGATGCTTGGCTGGCGCGCGAGGTCAAACGTCGGAAGGGACTGGCTATGGAGACGATGATCGGCGTGATCGGGGGCTCGGGGCTCTATTCGATCGAGGGTCTGGAAGGCGCGGAATGGGTCGAAATGGACGGCCCGTTCGGCAAGCCGTCAGACGCTATCCTGACCGGCCGGCTGGCAGGGATGCCCATGGCCTTCCTGCCGCGCCATGGCCGGGGACATGTGCATTCGCCGAGCTCGGTGCCCTACCGCGCCAACATCGCCGCACTGAAGGCACTCGGCGTGACCGACGTCGTCTCCGTCTCCGCCTGCGGCTCGTTCCGGGAGGAGATGGCGCCGGGGCATTTCGTCGTCGTCGACCAGTTCGTCGACCGGACCTTCGCGCGGGAGCAGAGCTTCTTCGGCGAGGGGCTGGTGGCGCATGTCTCGGTCGCCCATCCGACCTGCGCGCGGCTGGCGGCCGCCTGCGCCGAGGCCGCGCGTGCCGCGGGCATCACCGTGCACGAGGGCGGCACCTACCTCGCGATGGAAGGACCGCAGTTCTCGACGCTCGCCGAATCGCGGCTCTACCGCGAGGGCTGGGGCTGCGACGTGATCGGCATGACCAACATGCCGGAGGCCAAGCTCGCCCGGGAGGCGGAACTCTGCTACGCTTCGGTCGCCATGGTCACCGATTACGACAGCTGGCACCCGCAGCACGGCGAGGTCGACATTGCCGAGATCGTGTCGACGATGACGGCCAATGCCGACAAGGGCCGCGCGATGGCGGCGCGGCTGCCGGGGCTCATCGCGGGTCAGCGCGCGCCCTGCCCGCATCATTGCGACCGGGTGCTCGATACAGCGATCCTGACCGCTCCAGAGAGGCGCGACCCGGCGATGGTCGAGAAACTTTCCGCCGTGGCGGGGCGGGTTCTCGGAGGCTGAGATGGGGGCGCGAACCGGCCCCGTCCGGAGGGCGTCCGCTGCCCCCGGCCGGATGCGGGGTTGAGCCATTGGAGCGGACCGACCTGCTGCGTCTCCTCGGCCTGGAGCCCGCGCGCGGGCGGACGACGAGCACGATCGTGGACGCGGGTGTCCACGATGGCCTGCCGCAGGAGGATCTGAAGATCGACGGAGGCCCCGTGCCGATAACGGCCACTCTGGTGCGGCCGGAGAAGGCTGGCCCGCATCCCGCGATCCTCTATTGCCATGCGCATGGCGACGACTGGGACACGGGGCGGCGCGAGTTGCTTGCAGGGCGCCCCGCGCTGCCCGCCGGGCCTTACGGACCCGCGCTTGCACGTGAAGGTTTCGTCGTCCTCTGCCTCGACATGCCGGGTCACGGTGCGCGAAAGACCGAAGGCAGCGAAAGCGCGCTGTCCAAGGCCGTCCTCTGGCGGGGCGGCACGCTGATGGGACGGATGCTGGAGGACCTGCGACGCGGGCTCGACGTGCTGGGTGCCGATCCCGGCGTGGATGCGGAGCGCATCGGCGCGCTCGGCCTGTCGATGGGCGCCACCCACGCCTACTGGCTGGCCGCGCTGGACGATCGCGTAGCCGCCGTCGCCCATATCTGCGCCTTCGCCGACATGGCGCCCCTGATCGGCTCGGGGGCGCACGATCTCCATGGCGCCTACATGACGGTTCCGGGACTCCTCGGGCTGGGCGACATGGGCGAT
>CAZUVG010000262.1:365-4940 GCA_964623765.1 uncultured Roseicyclus sp. | reverse complement strand
CCGCAAGACGATGCGCCGAGACCGGCGGGCATATCATGTCGTAGCGCCCCTGCACGATGGTGCCGGGGACGTTCGCGATCCGGTGAAGGTCCCGCAGGATCTGCCCATCCTCCTCGAGAAAACCCCTATTCAGGAAATAGTGGTTTTCCAGCCGCGCGAAGGCCCGGGCGTAGTCCGCGGGGCTCTCGCCACTGCCGCCGTCGCTCTCCATCGAGGCGAGCGAGTTTTCCCAAGAGGCCCAGGCGCGGGCGTAGCGGGTCTCGACCATCAGGTCGCCGGAGAAGAGCCGCCGGTTGTAGGCGGCGATCAGGTCGTCCCGCTCTTCCTCGGGGATCATCGAGACGAATCGCGCCCACTGGTCGGGCCAGAACTGTCCCGCGCCGCCGCCGTAGAACCAGTCTAGCTCGCGCTGCATCGACAGGAACACGCCGCGAAGCGCGAGATAGGCCGCGCGGTCGGGATGCGACTCGGCGTAGATCAGCGCCAGGGTCGCGCCCCAGGAGCCGCCGAAGACCGCCCAGCGGTCGATGCCGAGCGACTCGCGGATGCGCTCGATATCGGCGACGAGATGCCAGGTCGTGTTGCCGCGTACGCTCGCGTGCGGCCGGGACCGCCCGCACCCGCGCTGGTCGAACAGCACGATCCGCCAGTCGGATGGATCGAAGTAGCGCCGCATGGCCGGGCTGCAGCCACCGCCCGGCCCGCCGTGCAGGACAACGACGGGCGCGCCGTGGGGATTGCCGCACTGCTCGACGTAGAGGTGGTGGCCGTCGCCAACGTCCAGCATCCGCTGGTCGAACGGGTCGATCGGCGGGAACAGATGCGCTGCTGCGCGCTTTTGGCCGGCGAACTTGTCCATGGGTTGCCTATATAGACCACTCAGCGGATCCTGCCGCATCAACACTCGCAGGAAGACGGGGAGATGTCCATGAACACCGCCAGCGCGCAGACGGTCGACGCGTCGGAAGTGGCCAAGTTCGAGGCGATGGCCTCCGAATGGTGGGACCCGGCGGGAAAGTTCCGGCCGCTCCACATGCTCAATCCGTGTCGGCTCGACTACATCGCGGCGCAGGTCGCGGCCGAGTTCGGGTGCGATCCGAAGGCCGACCGGCCATTCGAGGCCCTCCGCCTGCTCGACATTGGCTGTGGCGGGGGGCTCCTGTCCGAGCCCATGGCGCGGCTCGGGGCGGAGGTCGTGGGCGCGGATGCGGCGGAAGGCAACATCCCGGTCGCGCGGGTTCATGCCGCGCGGTCGGGTCTTTCCATCGACTACCGCCACACCACGGCCGAGGCGCTGGCCGCGGCCGACGAGCGGTTCGACGTGGTGCTGAACATGGAGGTGATCGAGCACGTGGCCGATCCGCAGGCCTTCCTCGGGGCCTGTCACGACCTGCTGAAGCCCGGCGGGCTGATGATACTCTCCACCCTCAACCGGACGGCGCGCAGCTTTGCCATGGCCATCGTGGGCGCGGAGCGCGTCATGGGCTGGCTGCCGCGGGGCACGCACGACTGGTCGAAGTTCGTGACGCCGGACGAGCTCTTCGCGATGCTGAGGACGGCCGGCCTCGACCCGGTGGACCGAAAGGGCTTCGCCTTCGACCCGCTATCGTGGAGCTTCGCGCTGTCGGACCGGGACCTGTCGGTAAACTACGTGGCGGCCGCGACGCGGCCTGCCTGATCACTCGCCGTCCGCCTCGAGCCTCAGCCGCATCTCCCGGATGACCGGCAGGGCCTGCCGCACGCGCTCGGGCCCGATCTCGCGCACCGTCTCCGACAGGATCGGCGCGATCGCCGCGATCGCGGCCTCTCGCGCGCGGCGGCCGGCCGGGCTGACCGAGACGAGCTTCCGCCTGGCGTCGTCCCAGTCGGGGCGGACGTGGATGTGTCCCGCCCATTCGAGTCGCGAGAGCGTGTTCGTCATCGCCCCCCGCGTGACGTGGAAGATGCGCGCGAGTTGCGCCGGAGTCTTCTCCTCGTTGGTGCGGGCGAGGTGGTTGAGGACGGAGAAATGGCTGATTTCCATCCCCTTGGGCAGCGCCCGGCTGATGCGGTTGCGCGCCAGCTGGTCGGCCATGAACATCTCGCTGAAAAGCGCGACGGAGAGCGGATCGTCGGTGGCGGAGCCGTCTCCGGGGGAAGGTTTCGCTTGCGCCATGGGCCGATTAGAGCGCGAGGGCGCGCACGCCATCAAGGGACAGCGCGTCGCGGCGGCGCTTCATGCCTCCTGCAGGAGGGGATCGAGCTTGCCCTCGCGGTCGAGCGCGGCCATGTCGTCGTATCCGCCGACGTGCCGCTCGCCGATGAAGATCTGCGGCACGGTGTGACGCCCGTTCGCGCGCTGCAGCATCTCCTGCCGCTTGCCGGGTTCGCGCATCACGTCGTGTTCGGTGAAGGCGATGCCCTTGTCGGTCAGAAGCCGTTTGGCGGCGTGGCAGAAGCCGCAGAGCGGCGACGTGTAGATCTCGACGTTCGGCATTGTCCTGTCCCCGGGTGATGCGGCTGCCGCTCAACCTAGACGTCGTCGCCCACGCGCGCCAGTGCCAGCACACGCAGATGTGTCGCCCCGGCCATGCGACAGGCCTCGGCCGCAGTGGCGAAGGTGGCCCCGGAGGTCATCACGTCATCGACGAGCACGACCGCGCGACCCGCGAGAGCGCGTCCGAAGCGCGGATGCGGCACGATGGCACCGTCGAGGTTGGCGAAGCGGGCGTCACGCGTCCGGCCGTCCTGCTTCGGCGTCGCGCGCAGGCGGCGCAGGGCCTGCACGGCCGCTTCGGCGCCGGACGCGGCGGCCATGGCGTTCACCAGTAGCGCCGACTGGTTGTAGCGACGCCGCGCCAGCCGAACGGGATGAAGCGGGATGGGCACCAGAAGCGGATCGTCCGTCAGCAGATCGGCGCCCGCGCGCGCCAGCCAAGGCCCCGCCGCCCGCGCCACGTCGGCCCGGTCGCCGTGCTTGAGCCCCAGGACGAGGCTGCGGCCGACGCCCGAGTATCCCATCACCGCGCGCCCCTTCTCCCACGGCCGCGCGATGCGGTGGCATTCGTCGCAGACGAGCCTCTCGCCCTCGGACCGCTGCCCGGGCAGCGCGATGCCGCAGAGGTCGCAGGCCGCGCCGAAGATGAACGGGGTCTGGGACCAGCACGGACCGCAGAGGGCGAAGTCGCCCTCGACCCGCACCCCGCATTTCAGGCACTCGGGCGGAAAGAGCGCATGGACCAGCGTTTGCAATCTCATGCCCCGCCCCTAAGTTGCGTCGGGTCAGCGGAAACGACAGACCGGACGCCATGACATTCCAGATCCCGCAGCCCCGCCTCGTCGATGCCGAGGCCCTCGCCCGGCATCGTGCCCGGGCGCGGGACCGGTTGCCCGCGACCGGCGCCGGGTTCCTCCACGAGGCCGCCGCAGACGAGATCACAGAGAGACTGATCGACGTTAACAGAACGTTTACGCAGCCCGCGATCGTGACGGCATTCCCAGGGTCCTGGGCGCGCGTAGCCCCGGGTGCGCGGATCGTGGCCCCGGAGGAGACGCTGGCGCTGGAGGAGGGGGCGCACGACCTTGTCATCCATGCCATGGCGCTTCACTGGGCGGAAGATCCGGTGGGGCAGATCGTCCAGTGCCGCCGCGCTCTCCGTGCCGACGGGTTGTTCCTCGGCGCCAGCCTTGGCGGCGAGACGCTGTGCGAACTGCGCACCGCGCTCGCCGAGGCCGAGGTCGCCGAGACGGGCGGCCTCAGCCCGCGTGTGGCGCCCATGGCCGAGGTGCGGCAGATGGGCGCGCTCCTGCAGCGCGCGGGTCTCGCCCTGCCGGTGGCGGACGTGGTGCGCCAGACCGCGACCTATGCCGACAGCTTCGCGCTGATGCGCGACCTGCGCGCCATGGGCGAGACCAACGCCCTGGTCGAGCGACACCGCAGGCCCGCGCGCCGTTCCCTGTTCGCCCGTGCCGAGGCGATCTACCGCGCGAACTTCGCCGAAGTGGACCGCCTGCGCGCGACCTTCGAACTGATCTTCCTCACCGGAT
Source organism: uncultured Roseicyclus sp. (assembly GCA_964623765.1). GTDB lineage: Bacteria > Pseudomonadota > Alphaproteobacteria > Rhodobacterales > Rhodobacteraceae > Roseibacterium. The sequence goes on along the minus strand of CAZUVG010000262.1, from coordinate 914 downwards.
GGGCACCGCACGAGAGCCAGCAGAAACCGCTGCGCCCCGGCAGCGCGAAGGCGCGGCTCGCAGACGCGTTGAAGGCGAGCCATGTCCATGACGAGATGGACCAGACCCATTCAATCCTTGACCGCGACGATGATTGAGGCCAGCCACAGATGAACATGTTGCAGCAGCCGACCAGACCCGAACCCGCCGCCGAGGCCGCGGCCGCGCTGACCCATGCGCCAGCGGACCACCCGAAGGTGACCTTCGGAAAGACCGGCATCCTTCTGGCCAATCTCGGCACGCCGGATCACTACGGCTACTGGCCGATGCGCCGGTATCTCAACGAGTTCCTGTCGGATCGCCGGGTGATCGATTATTCACCCTGGATATGGCAGCCGCTCCTGCAGCTCGTCATCCTGACCAAGCGGCCCTTCTCTTCCGGCGCGGCCTACAAGTCGATCTGGAACGAGGAGCAGAACGAAAGCCCGCTGATGACGATCACCAAGGACCAGACCGCCAAGATGAAGGCGCGGCTGGAGGAAGCCTACGGTGATCGCGTGGTGGTCGATT
>CAZUVG010000262.1:0-355 GCA_964623765.1 uncultured Roseicyclus sp. | reverse complement strand
ACCAAGTCCAAGGTGGACGCGCTGGTGGCGCAGGGCTGCACGAAGATCCTGTTCTTCCCGCTCTACCCGCAATATGCCGGCGCGACCTCGGCCACGGCCTGCGACGAGTTCTTCCGCGCGCTCCAGAACATCAAGTGGCAGCCCATCGCCCGCACGGTCGAGCCCTACTTCGAGCATCCTCTCTACATCGAGGCGCTGGCCCAGTCCGTCGAACGCGCCTACGCGGGGCTCGAGAACCGCCCCGACGTGCTGGTGGCAAGCTACCACGGGGTGCCGAAGCGCTACCTGATGGAGGGCGACCCCTACCATTGCCAGTGCCAGAAGACGACGCGCCTGCTGAAGGAGCGGCTGGGTT
>CAZUVG010000261.1:0-4943 GCA_964623765.1 uncultured Roseicyclus sp. | reverse complement strand
GGGTGGTAGAGCTGGCTGATCTGGTAGCCCTGCGGCAGGTCGGGGTAGAAGTAGTTCTTCCGGTCGAAGGCGGAGCGCAGGTGAATGTCGGCCTTGAGTCCCAACCCGGTCCGCACGGCCTGCGCCACGCAGAACTCGTTGATCACGGGCAGCATCCCCGGCATTCCCGCGTCCACGAAGGAGACGTTCGAATTGGGCTCCGCCCCGAACCGCGTCGAGGCGCCGGAGAACAGCTTCGCCTTCGAGGAGACCTGCGCGTGGACCTCCATGCCGATGACGAGTTCCCAGTCCTGCTTCGCGCCCGAGATGATCTTCGGCTTCGGGGTCTCGTAGGTCAGGTCGAGCATCGGGGCCTCCTTCGCGCGCGGCGCTTCAGCCCATGCGTTTAGGTCAGGGCCGCCGGCCGGGCAAGGGGATGGCACGCACGGAACCCCGGCTGCGGGGCGGCGTTGCGGGTGAGGGCGCGGACGACGCGTCCGCAGAATGAAACCGTTCCCCAAGGAGGCGCACGATGCCCGCCATCACCGACGCGAAGATCCTCATCCTCGCCACCCACGGCTTCGAGCAGTCGGAACTGGAAGTGCCCCGCGACAGGCTACGGGAGAAGGGGGCGACGGTCCATGTCGCGACGCCGGACGGCAAGCCCGCGAAGGGCTGGGACACCGACGACTGGGGGCGGGAGGCCGAGGCCGATCTCGGCTTCGACCAGATCGAGGCGGCGGGCTACGACGCGCTCGTCCTGCCCGGCGGCCAGATCAACCCCGATCTCCTGCGCGTGGACGAGCGCCCGGTGGCCGTGATCCGCGCCTTCGCCGAGGCGCGCAGGCCCGTGGCCGCGATCTGCCACGCGCCGTGGCTCCTGATCGAGGCAGGGCTGACGAACGGGCGGCGCATGACCTCCTACCACTCGATCCGGACCGACGTGGAGAATTCCGGCGCTGACTGGGTGGACGAAGCCGTGGTCTCCGACGACGGCGTGATCACCAGCCGCACCCCGGGCGACCTCGACGACTTCATCGGCAGGATCGTCGCCGAGGTCGAGGCGGGGCCGGACCGCGCGGCTGCCTGATGGCCGCGCGAATTTCCCGTCTGCGGCAGGTCCGTCGGGCGCTGCATTGCGACTGCGCGTCGCGACGGTGCGACTGTCGGCAGTTCTCCCGCACCGCCGAGGGGCGCTGATCAGGCGTGACGGACGGGGATGCCGCGGCGGGTCGCTTCCCGGATCAGAACCAGCGGGTCGGGAAGGGCGTCGGCCGGCAACTCGACCGCGGAGCCATCGGAAAGCACGACCGTCCCGCGGGTGGGGGCGGTGCGATCCTCGAGGCGAAGGTAGGCGATACGCTCGACCGGGAGTTCCCTGCTCTCGGCGCCGGCCTCGAGGCGCCAGCACTCCTTCGACATCTGCAGTCGGTAGACCGGGGTCAGCACGAGCTGGACGATGCAGACCATGAGCGCGGGCACGAAGATCAGCATGACGTAGCCCGGCATGATCTCCCACAGCTGCGCCGCCAGCAGGATCAGGCCAGACAGCGTGAATAGGCTGAGCGGCAGGCTGCCCGGGCGGGCCTCGTGGCGGAAGGTGTCGTCCATGGCGCACACCAGACCACGGGATTCGGGCTGAACTGTGGCTCACGGGGGGCGGGTCTCAGACCCTGCGCGCGCTCGGCTTCACGCTCGAAGAGAACAGGAGGTCGAGCGGCAAAAGCGGCATGCCGGGGCCGTCCGAGGTCTCGCCAAGCGAAAGGGTGGCGCGGCGCAGCATCTCCGTCGCCTCGACCGGGTCGGCGGACAGCACGGAGGGGGGAATCGGCGCACCGATCGTCACGCGGTAGGCGGTGTGCGACTTGTTCAGCGTCTCGTGGAACAGCGTGATGTCGCGCAACGTGGGATGGATCGCGTCGAAGGCATAGAAGAGCGACGAGTTCCGTGCCCGCAGGTGCACCGGCACGACCGGCACCGACAGCTTCCGCGCAAGCGTCGCGGCCGAGGTCATCCATGGCCGTTCGTGCAGCCTCAGACCGCGGCGCCTGGCCAGCCGGCCCGAAGGGAAGATGACGCCGAGCCGGCCTTCGCCCTCGAGCGCCTCGCGGGCATAGGCAAGCGTCTCGCGCGCCTTGGCGTGCGTGCGCCTGTCGCGGCGCCATTCGACGGGCGCGATCACCCGGTCGAGCTGCGGCAGGACGCGCAGGACGTCGGAATTGGCGAAGAAGAAGGCATCGGGGCGGCGCCGGGCGAGCACGCGCCAGAGCACGAGGCCGTCTGCAATCCCGGTCGGGTGGTTCGCCACGATCAGCGCGGGACCGGACGAGGGGACGTTCTGCAGTCCCTCGGTCGTTACCCGCCGGGCTATGAGACGCGCGGCCGTGTCCATCACGCCCGTGGCCGACCGCGGCTCCAGCGCCTCGGCAAGCGCCAGAGTGCGCCGCTGCCCGAGCAGGCGGTCGAGCACCGCGCGCGCGGCATGGGTCAACGGGTGCTGGCTGGTCAGCCAGGGTGCCCGCTCGGCGATGAGCGGATCTATGCGGCTTTGCATGTCCATCGGCACGTCCATGGCGGACTGCAATCACCCCAAGGTAACGCCCGCATGACGGGCTTGCAACATGGGCAAGCGGGAAACGGCCTGCTAGGCTCCGCCCCATGAGCCCGGTCGATCTGCGCGAACACGTCCCGACAGCCGATGCTGCCGTGCGACCGGGCCGCATCCTCGCGCTCGACCTCGCGCGCGCGTCCGCGCTGGTCGCGATGGCGGTTTACCACTTCGTCTACGACCTGGAACTCTTCGGCTTCGTGCCGCAGGCGACCGCTGTCACGGGTGGCTGGCGGGTGCTCGCGATCCTGACGGCGGGGAGTTTTCTGTACCTCGCGGGCGTCAGCCTCTGGCTCGCGCAGGGCTACGGAACCAACTGGCCCCGCTTCTGGCGGCGCTTCGCGAAGATCGCGGCGGCGGCGGCGCTGGTCACGGCGGCGACATTGGCGGTCATGCCGCAGGCCTTCGTCTTCTTCGGCATCCTCCACGCCATCGCCGCGGCGAGCCTCGTGGGAATGCTCGTGCTGCGCCTGCCGGCGGTGGCGCTCGTGGCGCTCGCCGCGCTCGCCATCGCGGCACCCGGCCTCGCGCGGTCGGATCTGTTCGATCCGTGGTGGCTCTGGTGGACGGGCCTGCAGCGCGTGCCGGTCTACGCGGTCGACTACGTGCCGCTCGCCCCGTGGCTTGGCCCGTTCCTGCTGGGGCTCGCGACCGGGAGGGCCGGTGCCGCTGCGGGCCTCTGGCACCGTCTCGCAGGTTGGCGGGGCAATGCCCGGTGGGAGCGGCTCGCATGGCCCGGTCGCCATTCGCTCGCGGTCTACCTGCTGCACCAGCCGGTGCTGATCGCGCTCGTGGGCGCCGCGAGCCTCGTCCTCCGCTGAGGCCTCAGGCCCGCATCCGCTCCACCATCTCCGAAAGGTCGCGGCTGATCCCCGGCGTCTCCGCGATCCGCGCCAGTTCCCGGTCCATCAGCGCGACCCGGTCCGCATCGTAGCGCTTGCGCGTTTCGAAGGCCGTCGACATGCGCGCCGCGGTCTGCGGGTTCTTCGCGTCCTGCTTCAGGATCCAATCGGCGACGAACCGGTAACCAGCGCCGGAGGGATCGTGAAATCCCGCAGGGTTGCCCATGGTCAGCCCCGCCATGACCGCGCGGAAGCGGTTGGGATTGTGCCAGTCGAACAGCGGGTGCTCCGTCAGCCGCTCGGCCGTGGCGACAGCCTCCTCGGGCCGGGCGTGGGCGATGCAGGCCATGAACCACTTGTCCATCACGAGACGGTCGTGGCGCCAGGCATCGTGGAACCGCTCCGCGATCTGCGCATCCCCGCGTTCCAGCAGCGTGGCGAAGGCGGTGAAACGGTCCGTCATGTTGGTCGCCGCCTCGTATTGCGCCAGCGCCCTGTCGGTTCCCTCGACCCGGGCGAGCAGCCCCAGGCATTTGTTCCTGAGTGCGCGCCTCGCCGCCTGCGCCGCATCGGGGCTGTAGCGGGGTCCTGGGTCCATCTCGGTGTAGAGGCGCGCGAAGAGCGGCCGGCCGGCCTCGGCCATGCGCCGCAGCATCGTCTCGCGCAGGTCGTGGATCGCGGTGGGATCGGGCACCAGCCCCGCATCGGTGGCCGCCTGCGCAAGGTCGTCCTCCGAGGGCAGCGCCAGCGCCAGCGCGCGGAAGGCCGGGTCCACGCCGTCGTCCGCGGCCACTGTCTGCAGCGCGTCGAGAAGGGCGGGGTCGGGACCCTTCCCGCCCGAAAGCATGGCGAGCAGAGCCTCGCGCATCAGGCTGCGCCCCGCCTCCCAGCGGTTGAACGGGTCGCTGTCATGGGCAAGCAGAACCAGGCGATCGGCCTCGGAGAGCGGCGCGTCGAGGATGACGGGCGCCGAGAAGCCGCGCAGGAGCGAGGGAATCACGCGGTCCGGCACCGGGCGGCCCGCGCCTTCGGCGAGCTTGCCCAGGTCCCAGCGGATCGTGTCCTCCGGGCCGTCGAGGATATGCAGCGTCTCGGGCAGAATTTCCGCCCCGTCGCCATCGTAAAGGGCGAAGGAGACGGGGATGACCACCGGTTCCTTCAGCGGCTGGCCCGGCGTGGGCGGCACGGTCTGGGACAGCGTCAGGTGCAGTTCCCCGCCCTCTATCTCCCACCGCGCTGCCAGGCGCGGCGTTCCGGCCTGCTGATACCAGCGCTTGAACCGGCTGAGATCGGTCAGCGTCACGTCCTCGAAGACCTGAAGCCAGTCCTCGATCGTGCAGGCCTGCCCGTCGTGGCGGTCGAAGTAGAGTTCGAGCGCGGCGCGGTAGGCGTCGGGACCCACCAGCGTGCGCAGCATCCGGATGAGTTCCGCCCCCTTCTCGTAGACGGTCGCGGTGTAGAAGTTGTTGATCTCGATATAGGCATCGGGCCGGACGTTGTGGGCGAGGGGGCCT
>CAZUVG010000260.1:0-4956 GCA_964623765.1 uncultured Roseicyclus sp. | reverse complement strand
ACCCGTCGAAGCGCTCCAGTTCCTGGATCCCGGTGGGCGAGGTCACGTTGATCTCCGTCAGCCAGCCGCCGATCACGTCGATGCCCACGAAGACCTGCCCCATCTCCCGCAGGCGCGGGCCGATCGCGGCGCAGATCTCGCGGTCGCGCGCGGTGAGCGACGCCTCCTCGGCCCGGCCGCCGACATGCATGTTCGACCGGGTCTCACCCTCCGCCGGAACGCGGTTGATGGCGCCCGCCGGTTCCCCGTCAACGAGGATGATGCGCTTGTCGCCGGCCGAGACGTCGGGCAGGAACTTCTGCACGATGAGCGGCTCGCGGCTCATGGTCGTGAACAGTTCGTGCAGCGACGAGAGATTGCGGTCGTTGGGGTCTATCCGGAACACCCCCGCGCCGCCGTTGCCGTAAAGCGGCTTGAGGATGACGTCGCCGTGCCGGGCCCGGAACTCCCGCAGCACACCGAGATCGCGGGCGATCGTGGTGGGCGGGGTGAGATCGGGGAAGTCGAGAACGAGAAGCTTCTCCGGCGCGTTGCGCACCCAGAAGGGTTCGTTGACGACCAGGCTGCGGCCCTTGAGGCGGTCGAGGATGTGGGTCGTCGTGATGTAGGCCATGTCGAAGGGCGGATCCTGGCGGAGCCAGACCACGTCGACATCGGCAAGGTCGAGATCGACCGTCTCGCCCAGATTCGCATGGTCGCCCGGCACGCGCTGGACGAAAAGCGGTTCCGCCCGCGCCATCACCCGGCCTTCGCGCCACGACAGCCGGTCGGGCGTATAGTGCCAGATGGCATGCCCGCGCGCCTGCGCCTCCTCGGCGAGGCGGAAAGTACTGTCCGCCCTGAAATCGACCGACCCGATGGGGTCCATCTGGAACGCGACCTTCATGCCCTGCCTCCCGTTTCCGGAACGCCGCCTTCTTGGCGCGGTCCCGGGCCGAGCGCAATGGGTCAGGCGGCAAGCGCGTTGGGAATGATGTCCAGCCTGCCCCGCCGGTCCACCAGCGCCACGTCGAACCGCATCGGCGTCAACGCGCCCTGCGGCAGACGGCCGAGGTAGTCCTCCGCGCTGCGCAGCAGCCGCCGGACCTGTCGCTGCGTCAGGGACTCCGCCGCACGCGCATGGGTAGCCGACGACTTGACCTCCACGAAAACGATCTCTCCGTCCTTCTCGAGGACAAGATCGATCTCTCCTGCAGCCCCGCGCCACCGCCGCGCAAGCAGGGCGTGACCCGAACGTCCGTATTGTCGCGCCACCTGGTCTTCCGCCGCCTCGCCGGTGCGAAAGTTGCGGCTGCCGCGCTGCACGGCCGAGATGGTGGCTCGGCGTCCGATGCCGGGCCGCCCCCCGGCAATGCCGCCACCGGACCCGGAAGGCGCGGATCCGCTCCCGCCCTCCGCGGCAGCGAAAATCACATCCGCGACGGGCTTGGCAGCGGGCGAACCGGCACCCGGATCCAGCGCTGTTTCAGGGGCCTCCCGCGTCATCATCTTCATCCGAAGCATCCCCTTCTTCCGCCGCGCCAACCCCGTTGCCCAGCGCTCCTGTGCCGTCCCCCCGCCCGTCTTGGCCAAGCCCGTCTCTCAGCCGCAAGGCCGCCTGGTAGACCTCCCGGCGCGGCAGATCCAGCGCGGCGGCGACTTCGGCCGCAGCCTCGCGGAGGCTGAGCCGACCCATGGCCGCCTCCAGCGCCTCCTCGAGAGCGGCCTCCGAGGCGCGCGACGGCGCCGGCCGGTCCACGACCAGCACGCATTCTCCGCGCAGGTTCCCGCCCTTCAGTGCGTCGCGGAGCGCGCCCAGCCGGCCGCGCCGCACCTCCTCGAACCGCTTGGTGAGTTCCCGGCACAGCGCGGCCTGACGATCCTCCCCCATGACCTCGCACATTTCCCCTAACGTTCGGTGAACGCGCTTCGGACTTTCGAACAGGACCACCGTCGCGCCGGCGGCGTCGAGTTCCTCGATCCAGCGCCGTCGTGCCTTCGCCTGCTGCGGCGGGAACCCCGCGAAGAGGAACCGGTCGGACGGCAGGCCCGAGACGGTGAGCGCGGCCAGCACGGCAGAGGCGCCGGGGGCGGCCGTCACCGGTATGTCCTCCGCGATCGCGGCGCGGGCAAGCTGGTAGCCCGGGTCGGCCACGAGCGGCGTGCCCGCGTCCGACACGTAGGCCAGCCGCGCTCCGCCGCGGAGGAGGTCGATCAGCCGCGGGCGCATCTCTGGTCCGTTGTGGTCGTGGTAGGGCAGGATCTTCCGACCACCGGTCGGGATGCCGTGGATTTCCATGAGGCGGCGGGCGGTTCGGGTATCCTCGGCCGCGATGACGTCGGCCGCGCGCAGCGTGTCGAGAGCGCGGAGCGTCACGTCGCCCGCCGTTCCGATCGGCGTGGCCACGAAATGCAGCCCCGGGGCCAGCGCCGCGGAGGAGAGCGGCGGGCCACTGCCGTCCTCGGCATTCCCCTGTCGCGGTTTTCCGCCCGATCCTTGCGCCATGGGCAGGGTGCCTCCCGTCGTTCCGGCCTCGTGGCCGTGATGCGTTTACTTGCCCGCGCCGAGGCCTTAGCCTAGAGAGCGATCCGGCTGCAGACCCGCCGGCAGTGATGGACGAAGCGCCGCCGCCGGGCAACCCGGGCGGCCCGACGGAGGATCCGAGCAGATGATTTCCGCCTCCCGACGACCTCTTGCCGCGCTGCGCACGGCCCTTCTCGGCATTGCTGCACTCGTGCTTGCAGGCTGCCAGGTCGCCGGGCCCGGGCTTCCGTCCGGCCCGCGGATCGGGGGGGGGCAGACGGTGGAGGTCGCCATGCTCCTGCCGCTGAGTTCGCAGCAGGGCGGGGACGCGATCATTGCCCGCGCCCTCGCCAATGCGGCGCAGATGGCGGCCGACGAGCAGGGCGGCGTCGCGGTGAGCATCGAACTCTACGACACGGGCGGGGTCGCCGCGCAGGCGGCCAACGTCGCACGGCAGGCGGTGCAGGAGGGCGCGGACGTGATCCTCGGGCCCTTGCGCTCCGAGGCGGCCGCCGCCGTGGGCGTGGCTGTCGCAGGCTCGGGCGTCGCGGTTCTGAGCTTCTCCAACAACACCGAGGTTGCCGGCGGCAACGTCTTCGTGCTCGGCCACACCTTCGCCAACACCGCCGAGCGCGTGGTCTCCTACGCCGGTCGGCAGGGGCAGGGAAACATCGTGGTGGTGCATGCCTCCAACCTTGCCGGCGAGGTTGCGCGCGACGCGGTCCGGCGCGCGGCGGCAGCCTCGGGCGCGACGGTCGCGGCGGCGATCCCCTACGAGTTCTCCCAGACCGGCGTCATCGACGCCGTGCCGCGCGTGACGGAGGCGGTGCGCTCCACGGGCGCGAACGCGGTGCTCCTGACCTCCGACAGCGCCGGCGCCCTTCCCTTCTTCGCGCAGCTGCTGCCGGAGAACGGCCTCGACACGGAGGCCGTCCGCGTCATGGGCCTGACCCGCTGGGACCGGCCGCCCCAGACGCTCGAGTTCGCGGGCCTTCAGGGCGGCTGGTTCGCCCTGCCCGACCCCGGCGCTGCCTCGACCTTCGAGGCGCGCTACGCCGCGACCCACGGCTCCGCCCCGCACAACCTAGCCGCGCTCGGCTACGACGGAATGCGCGCTATCGTCGAGACCGCGGCGGCCTCCGGCCGGGCGGGACCGGCGGCGCTGGCGGCTTCCAGCGGCTTCGACGGCGCGAACGGGGCCTTCCGGCTTCTGCCCGACGGCACAAACCGGCGCGCGCTCGCGATCGCCCAAGTGATCGACAACCAGGTGGCCATCATTGACCCCGCCCCAAGACGCCTTGGCGCTGCCGGCTTCTGACCGGAACCCGCGCCTCGCCGACGCCACCGAGCCCGGAACGCTGCTGCTCGCCGAGGAGGAGATCTTCCCCGCCGAGACCGTGCGTGCGCGCATCGCCGAGGCCGTGGCGCAGGCCGAGGGCCCTGCCGCCGTCAGGGCCGCGACCGTCGGCGTCCTTTCCGAGGCCAACGAGCGCGGCCGGGCCGCCATCGAGGCGGCCTTCGCCGGCCAGCCGCTGGCCGCCCGGCGCACGACGCGGGCCTACGCCTTCCTGACCGACAGCCTCGTGCGCGAAGTGCTGCACGTTGCGGGCACATGGCTCCACCCCAACCCGATGCCGTCGGAGACCGAGCGCATGGCGGTGATGGCAGTCGGCGGCTACGGCCGCGCCGAGATGGCGCCCTTCTCGGACGTCGATCTGCTGTTCGTCATGCCGTGGAAAATGACCGCCGCGGTCGAGAACGTGATCGAATCGACGCTTTACATGCTGTGGGACCTGCGGATGAAGGTCGGCCACGCCTCGCGAACGGTCAAGGAATGCCTGCGGCTGGGCAAGCAGGACGTGACGATCCGCACCAGCCTTCTGGAAATGCGGTTCCTCGCGGGCGACGCGGCGCTCGGCGGGACGCTGCAGGCCGCGCTGCGCGACCAGCTCTTCGAGGGGACGGTGGGCGAGTTCATCGAGGCCAAGCTCGAGGAACGCACCAACCGGCACAAGAAGCAGGGCGGCCAGCGCTACATGCTGGAGCCCAACGTGAAGGAGGGCAAGGGCGGCCTGCGCGACCTGCAGACGCTCTACTGGATCGCGAAGTACGAGCACGGGGTGGACCGGATCGGGGAACTGGTGGACCGCGGCATCTTCCGGCCCGAGGAATTCGCGGCTTTCGACGCGGCCGAGCGGTTTCTCTGGGCGGTGCGCTGCCATCTCCACCTGATCGCGGGACGGGCCCAGGACCAGCTCAGTTTCGACAACCAGGTCCAGGTGGCCGAGCGGCTGGGCTATACCGAGCATTCCGGCCGCCGCGCGGTCGAGCACTTCATGCAGGACTACTTCCGCCACGCCACGCGCGTGGGTGAACTGACGCGGATCTTCCTGACCGAGCTCGAGGCCCGTCACGTCAAGCAGGAGCCCGCGATCCTCGGCTTCCTGCGCGGG
>CAZUVG010000259.1:0-4966 GCA_964623765.1 uncultured Roseicyclus sp. | reverse complement strand
CGCCGTTGACGTCCAGCGGCACCGCCGGGCTCGACGTGCCGATGCCGACGTTGCCCGAGTCGAAGTAGCTGTCGCCGTTGTTCGCGATGTAGACGGCGGGGCTTCCGGCGCTGGTGAGCTGGAGCCCGTCCATGTTGTTGCCGGTGCGGAGGATGTCGAGGCGCGCGCCGCCGCCCGCGCCGGCGTCCGTCAGCGCCTGAAACTGAAGGTCCCCGCCGTTCGCGGTCAGGCGCCACCGGCCGTTGTCGGCTGCCGCGCCCGTGTCTTCAAAGTAGATGTCCGGAAGGGCCCCCTCCAGCGTCAGCGTGCCGAGGACCTTGAAGCCGTTCTCCGCTGTCCAGAGGTTATCACCGGATGCGTCGAAGAACAGCTCGTAGCCTGCCTGATAGCCGCCCGCGGCATCGGTCGGAAGCAGGCGGAACTTGCCGGCGCTCCCGCCGACCTCGCCCCACGCGCCGCTGCCCGTGGCCTGCCCGGACCCGACGCGCAGCGCCCCCTCCAGCAGCCATGAAGAGTCCGTAAGCAGCGGGACGGTGCTCGGAAGGTCGGCCTCGTCCACGGCCCCGGCGACCCATTGCGTGCCGTTCCAGCGGTAGGGCGTGTCCTCGTCGATGACGCGCACGCTCGGCCGGTCGTTGGCGCCCGGGACGATGAACCACCACCTGTTGTCGTGGTAGAGCGCGATCTGGTCTTCTTTCCCTTCCCAGGCTCCCGTGGCCGTCGCGGCGACGATGTAGGCGTCGCCGGTCGAGGGCGAGGCCGGGGGGCCGGTCAGGTCCTTGTCCAGCACCGCGCCGCCCGCCCAGACGTTGACCTTGGCGGCGCCGTCCCGCGCGGAGTCGCCCGCGCCCGTGTTGGGCGTGGCTCCGCCGTTCGCGATGACCTGCATGCGTTACTCCCAGGCGAGGACTGGTGCGTTGAACCCCGGCGGGGACGAGTCCCACGTCCAGGTCACGCTATCCATCGACAGGTTGGTGGTATCCATGGTGAGGAACTCGCTCGCCGCCGCCCCGTCCGCGCCGATCACGGTCGTCGTGAAGCTCGCCGCGAAGTCGAGCGGCGTCTCGCCGAAGGTGCCGAGGGTGGTGACCCAGATGCGCAGCTCGCTGCCGGCGGCGAAGCCCTCGAGGAAGGCCGACGTCTCGGGCTGCCGGTTGACGAGGCGGGTGTACTGCTCCGTCAGCGGCTCCTCGGCGTTGAGCGGCCGGCCGAGGCGCTGGCCGGCGTCCCAGCTCTGGACGTAGACGCTGTAGAGGTAGTCGGCGGAGTCGTCCTCGCGGGCGCGGCCGCCGCCGTCGGAATCCGCGTTCTCGATCGCCGCGGGCGGCTGCCACGACAGCTGATAGCCGACCTTCGGCTCGGCAACCGTCTTCCAGCCGAACCGGTCGTCGTCGATCCCGAAGCCGGAGTCGTCCGTGACGGGGCGGGCCACCCATTCCTGCCGCGTTTCGGTGTAGTAGACGCGCGTGACCTGCAGGTTGCGCACCGGCGGGGGCCAGTTGCGGTTGCCGCGCTGGCGGCGGCTGTCGAGCGAGGGCGGCGTCTGGCCGACGTAGGCGGCGATCTCGTTGGCCTCGGGGATGAGCTCGACCCGGGCCGACAGGTCGGACACCGGGCGGATGCCCCGCACCTTCATCCGCCGCTCGCTCACGCTGGCGAGGCCCCACACGATGTTGTCGCCCGGCTCCGGCCACCAGTCCACCGTCGAGGTGACGGTGACCGTCTGCGGCCGGGACGTGTCGGTGGCGATGTCCTCGGCGGGCGAGATGTCGAGGGCGGCCGGCGTGCCGCGCACCGTCGCCCACCGCACCCGGTAGGACTCGCCCGCCACCATGTCGACCGGCGTGTCGATGGTGATGGTCCCGGCCGTCTGGTCCACCGCCAGCACCCGGCCGGCGCCGTGGGAGCGGGAGATGGTGCGGTGCCGGAAGGCCACAACGTCGCCGACCTGGTAGACCATGTGGGCGATAGCGTGGACGCCGGTCACGGTCTCGCGCCGCAGCTCGCCCTCCTTCAGCGCCTCGGCGCCGAGCAGCCACGCCTGCGCGCGCGTGACGACGCCCTTGGTCTCCAGCCGCTCGAAGGTCTCCGCGTTGTTGATGTCGTAGCCGTCGCGGTAGACGATCAGCTCGTCTTCCGCCCAGTCGAGATCCCGGTCGAAGTAGCGCACCCGGATCGCGTGGGGCAGGTCGAGGAACTCGACCGACCGGCTGATGTTGCGCATGTTGCGGGAGGACAGCACCTGCACCGCCGGCTCTGCCGACGTGTCCCAGTCCGTCACCACCGAATAGCGCCCGTCCGGCAGGACCAGCCGCGCGCGCGCCACCCGCAGGCAGTCGTCGATCGCTTCCTTGAGGCTCCGCCGCGTGTCGAAGACGAAGTTGAACGGCCTCTGCTGCCATTCCTCCTGACGCGCCTCGAGGACGGCGTGCTTCGCGGCGAAGGTGTCGAGGTCGATCCGGTCGTCGGTGATCCGGCGCGCGGCCGGCGCGGTGCGCAGCATGTGCGCCGCGTTCAGAAACGGCGAGGAGGACTCGACGAGGTCCGACCGGTCGAGGGACCAGGCGTTGTCGGGCGTCGCCACCAGGCGGCTCGCCACGCAGTTGAACTCGTCGAGCTGGCCGCTGAGCGCACCGGTCGCCCGGATCCGCATGGACACGAGGGTGTGCCCGTCCTTGTACCAGGGCGGCTGGAAGTCCAGGATCCGGATGGAGGTCCACTGGACGTCGTCGACGTCGCGCTCGCCTTTCGGGACCGAGCGCGTCACCAGCACCCGGAACGGCCCGGCGAAGCCGTCCGGCGCCACCGCGGCCATCGGCAGGCGCAGGGCGTAGTAGTAGGTCGTCTGGAACTTCAGGCTGAGGTCGACGCTCTCGTCGTAGTAGACGAAGTTGTGGTCGGGGTGCTGAACGTCCGCGTTGACGATGAAGATCCGGATCGCCGAGTGCCGCGCCTCGATCTCGCCGTCGCTGTTGGTGTGGTAGAGCCCCTGCGGGTAGGTGAAGTTGAGGACGATCTCGTCAGCCCGCGTCGTCGTGTTGGAGACGATGCGGTTGACCCAGGAGTACGCCCCGCCCTGCGTCGGCGCGAACAGCCGAGAATAGTCGCCGCCCGGCGTCAGGTCGCCGGCGAGGTTCGCGTTGCCGACGTTTATCGGGTCGTCGAGGAAGTCGAACGTGTCGGCCGGCGCCTGCTGATCGTTGAAGTTCGGCGCGACCAGCTCCACGCTCACGTCCAGCGTGTAGTTGTCGCCGTAGTAGTGGATCTCGCCCGGGGTGCCGTCGAAGGCGTTGGTCCAGACCGTGTCCCGGCCGTTGTTCCCGGTGTCGTAGGACTCGGTCCAGGTCACGTCGAGGTCGGAATACTGGTCGAGAGGCGTGTCGCCGATCTTGAGGTCGGTAAGGACGAGGGGGCCGGGTCCGAAGTCGAACAGCTCGCGCAGCTGCTGGTAATTGCCGTTGTTCTCGATGACGGCCTGCGCCGCCTTCTTGGGAAACACGCGCAGCTTGCCAGAGACGTAGGGCGGCGTGCCCCACGGCTCCAGCGAATTGCGAAACTTGGAGATCCCGTAGCTTTCGTCCTCCTGCTCCTCGGGCTCCCTCACCGGGATGAGGGCCGCGGCAAGGAGACCGACGAGCGAAAAGCCGACCGCGACCGCGCTCTTGATCGCCGCGATGCCCGACGCGCTGGTGACGCCGAGGCCCGCGGCCAGCGCGCCGCCGAGGGCCGGCGCCAGGAACAGCGACGCCATGGAGACGGCGAGCAGAAGGAACGACCGGCCGCCGCCGCCGCCGCCCTGTGGCACCGCGATGACGGTGAGCGGGCAGCCCGGGCGGGGGCGGACGTGGCGCCACCGCTCCGGCGGCACGAGGTCGTCGTCGATCAGCACGACGATGAGCCGGTGGGCGTGGTCCGGGAAAAGGTCGTCGACGATGTCGTCAATCGACGCCCGGACGCACGGCAGGTGGACGGTCTCAGCCGGCCGAAACGGGTTCGCCTTGAGCCGCACGCTCAGCATCGGCACGAGGGCGGTGGAGCCCGACGAGCCGGCGGCGGACGGCAGGGTGGTCGAGTCGGACACAGACGGTCTCTCTGGCGTCGGCGAGGTGAAGCAGCCAGCCGGGGGCGGCGAGGATTCCGAGGTGGCAGGCGTGCCGGCCCTCGGTCATCAGTGCGACGTCACCGGCGCGCGCGGTTGCGAGGGTGACGTCCTCGAGGTCGAGGAGCGGGCGATGCCGGCTGATGAGACGGGCGCGCAGCGCCGGGTCCGTCGGCGTGGTGTCGAAGGCCGGCCAGTGGACCCCGAACTCCGCGGCGAGCACCCGCCGCACCAGACCGTAGCAGGCTTCCGCGCCGAAGGTGTCCGCCGGCAGGCCCGTCCACCGGGCCGCCCAGGTCACTTGTGCAGGCCCGGCGCGATCGTCGGGCTGTAGATGTCGCGCACCAGCGACACGTTGAGCGGGTCCTCGTAGCCGACGCGCAGCTCGGTCCGGTCGCCCTTGTCGGTGGCATCCTTCAGGAGCATGTCGAACGGCCCGGTAAGGACGGTCGCCGGGTCGGAGTGGGCGACCCAGCTCATCCGCGCGCGCACCGGCTCGATGATGGAGCCGAGCGCCTCCATCGGCATGTCGTCGACGGCCGGGAACACGATGACCACTTCGGGCAGCCGGTCGGTGCCGTCCTCCGGCATCGTCGCCGCGAACGGCGCGGGCTTGTAGGTGTCGGCGCCCACGACGACGTCCTCATCGGTCCCGGAGACGAACCGAAGCGGCTCCGACAGGCTCGGGTCCTCGATGGTGAGCAGCGTCAGGTAGACCTCGTCGGTGATCTCCGCGTTGATGGAGCGAAGGATCGCCTCGGGAAGCGTGCGCGGCATGGCCTACCTCGCGAGCCAGGCCGAAGCGGTGCCCGAGTCGAGCTTCGCCGGCGTGTAGGCGAGGCGGGCGATCCGGCCGGTGAAGTCCGC
>CAZUVG010000258.1:0-4968 GCA_964623765.1 uncultured Roseicyclus sp. | reverse complement strand
TGGCCCGCCACGGCCTCGTCCATCGCGTTGTCGAGCACTTCGGCCACGAGATGCTGCAGCGCCCGCTCGTCGGTGCCGCCGATATACATGCCGGGACGTTTGCGGACGGGTTCCAGCCCCTCCAGCACCTCGATCGAGGACGCGTCGTAGCCCTCGGGCGTCTCTTGCGCTGAGAGAAGGTCGTCGGCCATGGTCCTGCTCTATGTTGTGGGGGCTTTGCAGGAATATGGCAGGTTTGGGTGCGCGGGGAAAGGGCGCGGGGCCGGCGCCCGGATATGCCGCCGCCGGGTCGCATTCATGCCGACGCCGGTCGACCACGGCCGGCAACGGTATCGCCGCGATGTCAGGGAAGGGTCAGGAGCCGACCGATGCCATGGTCGCCGCCGGATCGCTGCCGCCGAAGCCGAACCAGTAGTCGAGGAAGCCGTCGTCGATGATGTTGCGCTGGTAGGCCACCGACGCCGCGGCATAGAGTTCCGCGAGTTCCGCCTCGGTGATCGTCGCCTCCTGCACCTTCAGTATTCCCGCCTCGATCGTGTCGATGATGTCCTGGTTCATCTTCTCGTTCTTCGCGAGAAAGAGCGTCTCGGCGTCGGCCTCGGTGAGGGAGGAATCCTCGTACATCTGATTGAAATGGCCGGACGCGAAGCTGACGTAGGAATCGCTGAGCTGGCGCGTGCGCAGTTCCTCGTCGACACGGGAGGTGAGGAAGTCGATTCCGCCCGTCAGGATCGTGGTCGCCGCGATGGCCATGCCGATGGCGCCGGCGCCGATCACCGTGTAATCGACGGTCACACTTCCGTTGTCGTCGCGGAGATAACGCTGGATGGACCAGGTCACGCAGACATCCTTTCGTGGCAGCTTCAGGTGTCTAACATGGTTCGGAAACGGGGCAGAAATGTGGCGGATTCCTCTCGAAATCCGCAACAATTGCCGACGGGTCGGTAAACAACGTTTCGCACACGTGGCCCTTGGAGCAGGAGCGGCGTCGCCGGGCGCACGCTCGACGGTACGTGCGCTGCGGGCGTGGGCGGTGGCGGAAGGGCGCCGGGGGCGGTGTGGCGCCAATGCCCGGAGTTGCATCCGGGGCGGCAAGTCTCCTAAGCCCGTGTCCATGCGCGCCCGCCTTGCCCGATCCGTCCTGGTCTGCGCCCTTGCGGCAGGCGTGACGTCGCCCGCGGGGGCACATCCCCATGTCTTCATCGACGCCGGCGTGACGCTGGTGCCCGACGCCGAGGGGCGTGTTGTCTCCGTCGAGGTGACGTGGCGCTACGACGAGCTTTACACGTTGATCGTCCTGCAGGACCACGGGCTCGACCCCGATTTCGACGGCGCCCTCACCGGGGCCGAGATCGCTGCGACGCTCGGTTTCGACCTGAACTGGGGTGCGGGTTTCGACGGCGGGCTGTACCTGACGCGCGGCGACGCGACGCTCGAGGTGGGGGCGCCTGAACCCGTTTCGCTCTCGCTGCGTCCCGACGGCCGCATGGAAAGCGTCCACCGCCGGCGCGTCACGGGCGATCCGGGCGGCGAGGGGCCTGTCGAGGCGCGCGTTTACGACGAGAGCTTCTACATCGCCTTCGAGGCGACGCTGTCCTCGGGCGTCGAGGGCCGCCCCGGCTGCGCGCCGGAACTCGTGAGGGCGGATCTCGACGCCGCCTACGATGCGCTCGCGGCGGAACTCGCCGCGATCGGAGGTGCGGTGGCGGCCGAAGACAACTTCCCGGCGGTCGGGGCGCTCTTCGCCGACAGGCTGGTGTTCCAATGCGTCCGCTGATCGCGCTCGCCGTGCTCGCGGCGCTGGTGACAGTGGCCGTTTTCTGGGCCTCGGGCGCGGAGCGGGTCGTGCTGGCCTGGGCCATGGACGGGCAGCGCACGGCCCAGAACGGCATGGCGGGCGCCATCCGGGCGCTCAGGGCAGGCGATCCCGCGGCCGCGATTCCGCTCCTGACGGTCTGCTTCGCCTACGGCTTCTTCCATGCCGCGGGCCCCGGGCACGGCAAGATGCTGATCGGCGGCTACGGCGCGGCGCGCGAGGTTGGCCCGATGCGCCTGTCGGCCGTGGCGCTTGCCTCGAGCCTCGCGCAGGGGGCGACGGCCGTCCTGCTCGTCGCGGCCGGCCTCTGGGTGGTGGGATGGAGCCGGGAGCGCATGACGGGCCTCGCCGAGACCGTCCTGCAGCCCGCGGGCTTCGCCGCGATCGCCGTCATCGGCCTCTGGCTCGTCTTTCGCGGCGCGCGGGTCCTTGCACGTCGCCGGCGGGAAAGGGCTGCGGCAGCAGGGCACGATCACGGGGCCTGCGGTCATGCGCACGGGCCCACGGCCGCGGAGGTCGCCGGCGCCACCGGCTGGCGCGAGTTGACCGGGCTCATCGCCGCCGTGGCGGTCCGGCCCTGTACCGGCGCGTTGTTCCTGCTGGTGCTGACGGCGCAGATGGGAATATTCGGCTGGGGCATCGCGGGCACGCTCGCCATGGCGCTCGGCACGGCATCGGTCACCGTCGCGGTGGCACTCGGCGCGGTCGGGGCGCGGCGCGGCCTTCTGTCCGGCCTGTCGGACGGGGCGGGCCAGGTGGCGCGTGTGCAGCCGGCGCTCGAGATCGCCGTGGGCCTCGCCGTGGCCTGGATCGCGGGCGGCCTTGCGCTGGCTTCGTTCTAGGACGTGATCCGGCGCGCTTGCGCGGGCGCGCGGGCGGGCATAGAGGCCTGCCCATGACCATCGGACAGCATATCCGCGCCACGCTCAGCATCGGGGTGCCGCTCATCGGCGGGCAGCTCGCGCAGACGCTGATCCAGCTGACCGACACGGTGATGATGGGGTGGTACGGCGTGGCGGAACTGGCCGCGGTGGCGCTCGGCTCCTCCTACTTCCACGTCATCCTGATCCTCGGCCTCGGCTTCGCGCTGGCGGTCATGCCCATGGCGGCGGCCGCCGCGAGCAACGACGACGCCCAGCAGGTGCGGCGGGTGACGCGGATGGGCCTCTGGCTCGGCCTCGCCTTCTGCACGCTCATCCTGCCGGTCTTCTGGTTCTCGGGCGCGATATTGCTGGCGCTGGGGCAGGAGGCGCAGGTCGCGGCGGACGCGCAGACCTACCTGCGCCTTGCGGGCCTCGGCATCTTCCCGGCCGTACTGGGTCTCGTCCTGCGCTCGCATCTCTCGGCGCTCGAGCGGCCGCGCGTGGTTCTCTGGGCCTGGCTCGGTGGCGCAGTGCTGAACGCGGGGCTCAACTGGGTGCTGATCTTCGGCAACCTCGGCGCGCCGGAACTGGGCCTCACGGGCGCCGCGGTGGCTTCGCTGGTCAGCAACACCCTGATCTTCGCGATCATTGCCGTCTTCGCGGCACGGGCGAAGGGCCTGAGGGACTACGAACTGTTCGCGCGCTTCTGGCGGCCGGACGCGGAGGTGTTTCGCGCCGTCTTCCGACTCGGCTGGCCGATCTCGCTGACGCTTCTGGCCGAATCGGGCCTGTTCATCGCGACGATGATCATGATGGGCTGGATCGGCACGATGGAGCTGGCCGCCCACGGCATCGCGCTGCAGATCATCTCGACGACCTTCATGGTCCACGTGGGTCTCAGTTCCGCCGCGACGGTGCGCGCGGGCCGGGCCTGGGGCCGCGGCGACCGGACGGGGCTGCGCCGCGGCGCGGTGGCAGCTCTGGGGCTGTCGGCGGCGATGGTGGCCTTCACGATCCTCTTGCTCGTCGGCATGCCCGAGACCCTCGTCGGCCTCTTCCTCTCGCCGGACGATCCGCAGAGGCCGGTGATCGTGGCGCTCGGCGCGCAGCTTCTGATCCTCGCGGCGATCTTCCAGCTGGCCGATGCGGCGCAGGTCATGGCCCTCGGGCTTCTGCGCGGGGTGCAGGACACCCGTGTGCCGATGATCTACGCGCTGGTCAGCTACTGGCTGGTGGGCATGCCATGTGCGTGGCTCCTGGGCTTCGTGCTGGACTTCGGCGCCGCGGGCATCTGGTGGGGGCTCGTCATCGGGCTCGCGCTCGCCGGCATCCTGATGATGACGCGCTTCTGGACGGGTGCTGCGCGGCCCGTTCTCGGGGGTGGGGCGGCAGCGTCCTGAGCCAGACGAAAACGCGGCCTTTCCCGCGACTTCCCCTGCGGCGACCTGCCGCTTTCGCAACCGGACCTCGGGCGCGCGAGCTTGACACATGTCAATGAAGGCTTCGCGTCAATTTGTACCTTGGCCCGAGCGGTTCCGGCGGCCTATGTCCGGGGGGCCGGTACAGAACCTGCCGCCCGTCCTCGTGGCGCAAGGCGGCGCAACCGGGACAGGAAGCCAGCGTCTTGCCTGGCCATCGGGGTGAAGACCCCGGCCAGAGGAAGGGAGAACGCCAGTGAACTACGACAGCGCGCTCGTCGCCGCCATCGACCGCCTGCACGAGGAAGGGCGCTACCGCACCTTCATCGACATCGAGCGCCGGAAGGGACAGTTCCCGTGCGCCGTGTGGAAGAAGCCTGACGGAACCGAGCAGGACATCACCGTCTGGTGCGGAAACGACTATCTCGGCATGGGCCAGCATCCCGTGGTTCTCGATGCGATGCACGAGGCGCTGGAAGCCACCGGCGCAGGCTCCGGAGGCACGCGGAACATCTCTGGCACGACCGTCTTCCACAAGCGCCTCGAGGCCGAGCTTGCCGATCTCCACGGCAAGGAGGCGGCGCTCGTCTTCACGTCGGCCTACATCGCCAACGACGCGACGCTGTCCACGCTGCCGAAGCTCTTCCCCGGTCTCATCATCTATTCCGATTCGCTCAACCATGCCTCGATGATCGAGGGCATCCGCCGCAATGGCGGGGCGAAGCGCGTGTTCCGTCACAACGACGTGGAGCACCTGCGCGAACTGCTGGAGGCCGACGATCCGGCGGCGCCGAAGCTCATCGCGTTCGAATCGGTCTACTCCATGGACGGCGACTTCGGCCCCATCGCCGAGATCTGCGACCTCGCCGAG
>CAZUVG010000257.1:0-4977 GCA_964623765.1 uncultured Roseicyclus sp. | reverse complement strand
CGCTGGAGGAACCGCCCGCCCATGTGAAATTCCTCTTCGCCACGACCGAGATCCGGAAGGTCCCGGTGACGGTCCTGAGCCGCTGCCAGCGTTTCGACCTGCGACGAATCGAGCCCGAGGAGATGATCGCCCATCTGCGCCGGGTTGCGGAGAAGGAGGGCGCGCAGATCTCGGACGAGGCGCTATCCCTCGTCACCCGCGCCGCCGAGGGCTCGGTCCGCGACGCGATGAGCCTTCTCGACCAGGCCGTCGCGCATGGCGCGGGAGAAACCGGCGCCGAACAGGTCCGTGCGATGCTGGGTCTCGCCGACCGCGGCCGCGTCCTCGACCTCTTCGAGGCGATCATGGCTGGCGACACCGCGGCCGCGCTGACCGAACTCGGCGGGCAATATGCCGACGGCGCGGATCCGGTGGCGGTCCTGCGCGATCTCGCCGAGATCACGCATTGGGTCTCGGTCGTGAAGATCACGCCCGAGGCTGCCGAGGATCCGACCATCGGAACCGAAGAACGGACCCGCGGACAGCACCTCGCCGGGCGGCTGCCGATGCGTGTGCTGACGCGCATGTGGCAGATGCTGCTGAAGGCACTGGAGGAGGTGCGGCTTGCGCCGAACACCATGATGGCCGCCGAGATGGCGGTGATCCGCCTGACGCATGTAGCCGATCTGCCGACGCCGGGCGACCTCGTGCAGAAACTCTCGGACGCCCCGCTGCCCGCGTCCCCGCCGGGCGGCGGCAAGGGACGGCCGACCGCACCGGCACCGGCAGGACCACAGGCGCGCGCGACATCCAGCGTGTCGGCCGGCGCCGGCCCGCAGGCCGCGCCCGCCCGCGCGCCCGGGCCCGACCTGGCGCGGTATCCGACGTGGGAGAGCGTGGTCGCGCTGGTCGAGACGGCGCGCGACATGAAGCTTCTCGTCGAGGTGAAATCCTTCCTGCGCCTCGTCTCCTACGCCCCGGGCCGGATCGAGCTGGAGCCGACCGAAGCGGCCCCGCGCGATCTGATCCCGCGCCTTGGCCGTCTGCTGCAGACCACCACCGGCGCCCGCTGGGCCATTACGGTGGGCACCGGCGGCGCGCCAACCGAGACGGAGCGCGCGGCGGCCGCGCGCCGGGCGCTGGAGGAGCGCGTGGCCGCCCACCCGCTCCTGCAGGCCGTGACGTCCGCGTTCCCGGAGGCGCGCATCACCGACATCCGCACCCGCGCCGATCTCGTCCGCGCGGCCGAGGCCGAGGCGCTGCCGGACCTGCCCGACGAGGATGACGACACCCCGGACGACTGGGATCCGTTCGAGGACGGCTGAGCCGTGAGCGGCGCGGCGCCGCAACGCGACACGCCCGGGCCGCAACGCCTTGTGACCGGGCCTGTCGGGGCGTATCTGGAGAGAAACCGCATAGGGGGAAGGTCGATGCTGAAAGGACTGGGCGGGCTTGGCGACATGTCCAAGCTGATGAAGCAGGCGCAGGAGATGCAGACGAAGGTCGCGGAGCTTCAGGAAAGCCTCGCCACCATGACGGTTACGGGCGAATCCGGCGCAGGACTGGTCAAGGCCACCGCGACGGCCAAGGGCGAGTTGACCGGGCTCGACATCGACCCGTCGATCTTCAACCAGGACGACAAGGAGGTGGTCGAGGACCTGATCCTCGCCGCGGTCAAGGACGCGCAGACGCGCGCCCAGGAGAAGAGCAAGGAGGAACTCTCCAGGCTCACCGAGGAGATGGGCCTGCCGCCGGGCATGAACCTGCCCTTCTGAGGTCCCCCTTGGCCCAGCCTCCGTCCCATGACGGCGCGCCCCGCGATATCGAGGCTCTGATCGAGATCATGTCGCGCCTGCCGGGTCTCGGCCCGCGCTCGGCCCGGCGCGCCGTGCTGCACCTCATCAAGAAGCGCGGCACGCTGATGGCGCCGCTCGCCGAGACGATGGCGAAGGTCGCCGACACCGCGCGTGCCTGCTTCAATTGCGGAAATATCGGCACGGCGGACCTTTGCCCGATCTGCGCCGACGAGGCGCGCGCGACCGGGCAGATCTGCGTGGTGGAGGACGTGGCCGATCTCTGGGCGATGGAACGGGGCCATGCTTTCGCGGGGCGCTACCACGTGCTCGGCGGAACCCTGTCAGCGCTCGACGATGTCGGGCCGGAGGATCTGCACATCCCCAAACTGGTGGACCGAATCCCGTCGGAGAACGTGACCGAGGTGATCCTCGCGCTCAACGCGACCGTGGACGGCCAGACCACCGCCCATTACATCGCCGAGGCGCTGGAGGGCACGGGCGTCTCCGTCACCTCGCTCGCGCAGGGCGTGCCCATCGGGGGCGAACTCGACTATCTCGACGACGGCACGATCTCGGCCGCGCTCAAGGCACGAAAGGCGCTCTGACCCCATGGCTCCCGCCCCCGGCTACACCGCGCTGCTCTGCCCCGCATGCATCGAGAACCAGCTCTGGCTGACGGAGGAGGGGCTGGAATGCCGACGCTGCGGCCACGAGGTCGCCTGCGAGAGTGGCGTCCACGCGCTCAACCCGGCCTACGGCGAGGTGCCGCCCGCCCCCGGCGCGCCCGAAGGCATCGCCAAGGCCTTCTTCCCGACGGAGGCCGCGCGGGTCGCGCATTACCGCGATCTCGACATCGTCCTCGGGCAGGTGCTCGGCCGGAAAAGCTTCGGCGAGGTGCTGGAGATCGGCGCGGCCGGCGGCGCCTGGACCTGGGGGCTGGCGCAGGACGCGCGCGTCCGCCGGGTATACGCGACCGAGACCTCGACAACCGCGCTGTCGCACCTTTCCGAGATAACCGCGGGCGGCGCGGCGCTCGTTCTCGACAGCGGGACCGAGGGGCTCGGCATCGAGATGGCCGCACTCGACCTCGTCGTCGGCCGCGGCGCACTCGCGCGCGAGGCCGATCCGAAGGTGCTTCTGACCAACGTGCGCCGCTGGCTGAAGCCGGGCGGGGTGGCGGTGTTTCTCGAACCCTGCCTGCAGGGCAAGATCTGGAACGCCTTCGTCATGGACCTCATGCGCCGCTACGAGGCGCAGGGAGGCCCCGTCACGACCGGCGAGGAGAACGGCGGCGGCGGTTTCCTCGCGCGGCGCCCGGCGAAGAAGGGCCTGAGCCCGCTCGCACAGATGCGGCTCGAGGGGGCGACACGGCAGATCCTGCGCGGGGCACGCGGCGAGGGGACGGGCGAGGACCGCGTCTTCGACATCTCGGCGCTCACCCATCTCGGCTACGAGGTCGGCTACGGCGAATGTTACCCGATCGACCAGCCGCAGGAGGACGTGACCCCTCTCCGTCGGCTGAAGAACGCGCTCGACGGTCTGCTCGGCCCCGAGAAAGGCGCGCTCGAGCGCTACGCCCCCGTCTTCGAGGCGCTGGAGGAAACTTTCGCCGCCCTGCCCGAGACCGCCCCGGTCGCGCCGCACATCTACTTCGTCTTCAGGGCCTGAGCGTCGGGCCTCGGCGCGGCCCGTGCCAATGCTATGGAAGTGCGTATTTGCGGGAAAGATGAACGGCAGGCCGCACTGCTTTCCCGAGACGCGCATTGCCGGCGTCCGACCTTGCCGCGCGCGCCTTCAGCGCATCGGGCTGAGGAGGGCGTCCTCAAGCGTACAGTCGCGCGCGACGTCGTCGCCGCAGGCCCGCGGCTGCAGGTCCCGCGTCAGGCAGACCCGCACCTCCTGCACGCGGCCCGCGCGACAGGTGACCGTCAGCATGTCGGGCGCAAGCCCCGGGTTGGCCTCGAGGAACGCCTCCTCGATGATGCGCGCGGGCAGGCGCACCTCCCGGTCGAGACGCCGCAGCAGGTCGGGCCGCCCGACGTGACCGTAGGCAACCCGCGACAGGGCAAAGTAGTCCTCCGCCGACAGTCCGGAGCATACGCCGTGCTTGCGCCACTGGTGCCACGCGAGGCCGGACGATCCCATGATGTCGGCCATGGCCGCCGTCTGCGCCCGCGAGGGCGGCAGCGCCGCGGTCGGGCAGAAGCTCGGCCAGCCCTCGGCGTATTGCGGCCAGAGACCGTGGAGCGTGAAGCCGAAACCGCGCCCCGGATCGCACTGGTCGCTGCCCTCGGCATCGCCTTCGAGCGCGCACCATGTCGGCGTCCAGCTGAGCGCGAGCACGTAGTAGTCGAAGGAACCTGCAGGCGCACCCTGCTGTGCCCGCACGGCGGGCGACCCGAGCGCGAGCAATACCACGATGGCGGCGACGAGACCGCGCATTTCCCCTTCCCTCCCGTCAGCTTCGCGCCTATATACCCTGCGATTTCCCCGAAATCGAGGCACGGCGGGACCGCCCCGCAGCCGCTCCGACGGCCCGTTCCTCGTTTATCCGCGTCCCAAGGAGGCGAGAAACATGAACAAACCGATCATGGCCAAGGCCACCGCCGTCTGGCTCGTCGACAACACCACGCTGACCTTCAAGCAGATCGGCGATTTCTGCGGCCTGCACGAACTGGAGGTGCAGGGTATCGCGGACGGCGACGTGGCGGCGGGCGTGAAGGGTTTCGACCCGATCGTGAACAACCAGCTCACGCAGGAGGAAATCGACAAGGGCGAGGCGGATCCGCAGCACAAGCTCAAGCTCAAGCACAACCCCGCCGCCGTCGGCGAGGAGAAGCGGCGCGGACCGCGCTACACGCCGCTGTCCAAGCGGCAGGACCGGCCGGCCGCGATCCTGTGGCTGGTGAAGTTCCACCCGGAACTGTCCGACGGCCAGATCTCGAAGCTCGTGGGCACGACCAAGCCCACGATCCAGTCGATCCGCGACCGCACGCACTGGAACGTCTCCAACATCCAGCCGATCGACCCGGTCGCGCTCGGCCTGTGCAAGCAGGGCGAACTCGATGCCGCGGTGCAGAAGGCCAACGCCAAGCGGATCCGCGAGGGCGAGGTCATGTCCGACGACGAGCGGCGCAAGCTCGTCTCATAAATCATGGTTCGGACATTTTAAACACCACCAATCCCCATAAAATCACCTACG
>CAZUVG010000256.1:0-4982 GCA_964623765.1 uncultured Roseicyclus sp. | reverse complement strand
GATCTGGTTCGTCAGCTCGTCGATGTCGGTCTGGATCTTGCTGCGGTCGACGTTCTCTTCCTGTGCGGCGACGATGCGGCCCTTGATCTCGGTCAGAAGGTCGGTGACCGTCTCGGAAGCGTTGCGCGCCACGGCCACCGTGGAGTCCCCGAGCGCGAGGCTTTCGGAGATCGCCGTGAAGCCCTTCACGTCGGATTCCATCGCCTTGGAGATCGCCCAGACCGCCGAGTTGTCGCGGGCCGAGGCGACCGATTTGCCGGTGGAGATCTGGGACTGGGTCTGCTGAAGGTTGGAATTGACCGATTTCAGGGTCTGGAGCGCGACCATCGCGCTGGTGTTCGTCAGAATGCTGGACATGTCGCCCTTTCCTCGAATGTCACGACGCCGTTCCGCGCCAGTTTCGCGGTCCTTCCGGACCAGTGAGCGTCGTTCTGACGAATGCGGTCCCTTGCAGCGGGCCCACGCCACCCGATCGGTGCATGACGACCATCCCGCCGAAACCTGAACGATTGCCTAAGGCCCAGAGGGTGCCGTGGCGGAACAAGAGCGGTATTTGTTTCCATTTCGAACGGACGGACACGCCTGGATCAGCGACGGGCGAGCGTCCGCCCCCCGACTGCCGGCACGGCGGCCACGCGACCCCGCGAATCGTAGGTCGACAGGGAAGCCGGGGCGCGGCGAAGCGCCTCGACATGCGCCACGCCGGCCCGGGCGGCGGCCAGCAGGCGCGCGTTCTCGGCCGCGCGGCTTCGAAGCCGGGCGAGGGTGGCCGCCTCGATGCCGGGCCCGAGATCGCCCAGCGCCTCCTCCAGTTGCCCGGCCATCGCCGCGAGTTCCTCCAGCCGTCCTGAACGAAGCGCGTCGGCCTGCAGGGCCAGCAGTTCGGCGAGGCGCCCATCCGCTGCCCTCGGCGTCACGGGGCGCTTCCCACCGGCCGTGACCCGGCCGCCTCGCGCGCAACAAGCGAGCGAAAGATGCTCTCGGCAAGCCCGATGCCGCCGCGTTCCACGAACATGCGGGCCTGCTCCGCACGCAGGAGCGCGGCGAACTGCGCCTCGCCCGCGCCGCCCCCCAGCGCGCCGCGCCCCTCCCCCAGGCCCGCGTGCTTCAGCATTTCGGAAATGAAGGCCGCCTCGAGGTCTCGTGCGACGGTGCGAAGCCGGTCGTCGCGGGAGGCCCCGGTTCCCTGCGCCGCGGTGTCCGGCGTCGGGGTCTGCGTGGGAATCTGCATGTGTTGCCTCAACTTCGAGCCATTTCGCGCATCCTGTGCGTCCGCGGTTAAGATCGCGTAAGGGCGCGGCTGGCATACCGGGCCGGAGGCGCAAGCACCGGACACCCAGAATGGATTCGATACCGATACCGATACGGCCGCCGGCTCCGGCCTCGGGCGAACCCGCGTCCGTCGGCACGTTTCCCTCTGCGGAGGTTCCCGGCCATGACGCCTTCGGCGCGGCCTTCAGAGCGGGTACGCGCAACCAGGCCGAAGGCGCGGGTCCACGTGACGCCGCGTCCGACGCAGGCGCGGGCGGTTCCGCGGGGCAAGGCGCGGCGGGGGCACTCGCGTGGCCCTCCCGGCCCGGGACGGAGCACCCGACGTCGACGGACGTGACGCCGCCGCCGCGAATCGGTGCTCGCTACGACGTCTGGCGTTCCGCGACCGGCGACCGGGAAGGTCCGGAAGCGGTCGACGGTAGACTGGCGCCACAGGTTGCCGCCGACAGCCGACCGGCGGAGCGCGACCATGCCGGGCCAGGCATCTCCAAAGCCCTGGAGGGGGCCACCGCCATGGAGGGGGCCGGGATTGCGCCCAACCCGCCGCTCGCGGACGGCGCACCATCGCCAACGCATGGACCAGGCGGTAGCGACGGCGTCCCGTTGCCAGGAGGCCGGGAAGACCTGCCGATGCCGGCCGCCGTGAACGGCGAGGGCCGCAGCCTGGAAGCGCGCCAGTCGGCCGCGGCGGAGACAACGGAAGCCGGACGCAGCTTGTCGAACGACTCCGTCCTCTGGATGGCACGAACCGGCAGCCGACCGCCCCATTCACGGGACGCGGCTCTGCCGGCATCGGCTGTGGCCGCCGGCACGGGCCCCGCTGCTGCCGCCGCGGACCTGTCGGAAACGGTTCCTACGGACGCCGGCACGATGGCCGCTTCGGGGGCAACTGTCGCGCCGGTCGCACCCGCAGGCCAGTCGATGCCAAGCGCCGGAACAGCGGCCGCCGGGCACGCAGGAGAGCCACCGGCCACCTCGGCCAAGGAGCGCCGCGCTTCTGCCCGATCGGCCGCCGCGGGAGATCCCGCGGCGAAGGCCGGAATTCCCGCCGCGAGCCGCGTCGCCGCGGGCCGGGAGGTTGCAGCCGCACCGACCGCAACGGAAGAATCCCACACCGCGGGTGGAAGCCGCCACGCCCCGTCCGGTGCGGCGCTGACCCCGACGTTGCCGCTGCCCGCCCCGTTGGATGGGACCGCCGGCACAGCCGGATCCGCCGCTGGCGATGCCACGGCCGATCGCCGGGGCGGGCCCGAGGCAGCTGGGGACGATGCCGCGCGCAATCGATCTTCGACTGCCCAGGGGCCTCGGAGCGCGGCACCCTCCGAGGCTTGGGGAGGGCCTCCCGCGATGCGCCTGCCGCCCACGCCGACCGATGCCAAGCCGCATGTTTCCAACCGCCCGGACGGCGCGGCGGACGGCGATGGTCGCGCACTTGCGGACCTGCCCCCGAAACGCGATCCGGCGGGAGGACCCGTGTCGCCGCCCCAGGCCGCCGCCACGCGGCCGGGAGCGGGTATCGCCGCGGGGGAACCCGCCCAGACACTTCCGGCGGGTGCGGGCGACCCTTCCCCGGAGGGCCGGGCGTCCATGTCCGTCGAACCGCTGCCGGGGAGCGCAACGCTCATGCCGGGTCCGGCGTCAGGTGCCCCCCCGATAACGGCCGCCGTCGCACCGTCGGCAGGCGCCCAGCTCGCGCAGGGGGCCGCCCAGGCGATCGCCGCCGGCCTCGCGGACGCGCGGGGGAACGACAGGTCGGGCGCCGTCGAGATCGCGCTCGACCCGCCCGAACTTGGCCGCGTGCGGATGAGCTTTGCCGAGATTGGCGGAACGCTTACCCTTTCGATCCTCGCGGAGCGGCCAGAGACCGCCGAACTGATGCGGCGGCATCTCGACCTGTTGGGCCAGGAGTTCGCGCGGTCCGGCCTCGACGCGCCCAGCGTGCGCGTCGAGGCCCATGGCGGTCAGGCATTCGGCCAAGGCGGTGGTGGCCCCGGCCAGCCGACGCCCGACGCCGCAATGGACCGGGACATACTCGACGGCGACGCCTCCGAAGTGGCCACGCAGCCACACCGGCGCGACGTCTCCGTGCACACGCTCGACCTTCGCCTCTGACGGAAAGGCCCCCATGGAAATCTATCCGACCTCCCCCGAGACGCGCCCCGACCGCAGCCGCACCGCAGCCGACGACCATTCGGTCATCACGGCCGACTTCGAGACGTTCCTGCAGTTGCTGACGACACAGCTGAAGAACCAGGATCCGCTCAATCCGCTCGAGTCGACGGAATACGCGACCCAACTGGCGACGTTCTCGGGCGTGGAGCAGCAGGTGCGCACGAACCAGCTGCTCGAGACGCTGTCGGACGGATACGCGACGCTCGGCATGGGCCAGCTCGGTGGCTGGATCGGGATGCAGGCCACCGCGGCCATGCCCGTGGCGTTCGACGGCACGCCCGTGCGCGCCCGTGCGACGCCGGCCGAAGGTGCCGACCGGATGGAGCTCGTCGTCTCGGACTCCGCCGGCTCGGTCGTTCAGCGGATGCCGGTTCCGCTGTCGGATGCGCCCTTCACCTGGACCGGCCAAGACCCGCAGGGCCGCGTGCTGCCCCCCGGCGTCTACGACCTCGCGGTTGAGAGCTGGTCCGGCGAGGATCTCGTCGACACGCGGCCCGCCTCGATCACGGCCACGATCGAGGAGGCCCGGCTGTCGGAGGGTCGTGTTCTCCTCACGATGGAAGGCGGTGTCGCGGTCGCAGCCGACGCGGTGGAGGCCCTGCGGCGGGGCGAGTGAACGGCGTGCCGGCCGGCGCGGCGACCGGCCACGAAGAACCTGCGCGCCCTTGGCGATACGGTGCGGCCGCGGCGGTGCGCCGGAACAAAAGACCCGCCGACGCCGTGGCCGCCCCGGAGCGATCGGTTCCCGGCCGAAAGAACCTGACGCATCCTTGGGCCGATGCCTCCACAGGTCGGTCCGCGAAATCGCCTCGACGATCCCGCGCGGCCACGTGCCGCCGTGCTTCCGGGTCCCGAAGGGACGACCTGCGTCCTGGGGGCCTGCATCCTCGCGACAGCCGGGCACCTGCCGGCCGGCCATTGTCGCGGCACGGCGGGACTGGCAGGGCAACCGCAATCGGCATGTCCACCGTTCGGCCGGGCCAGAGGCGAGGCGGGCAGCAGCATCCCCGGGGACCCGACAGGGGTCGGCGCCGGTCATCCCAATGGCCCGCAAGACCTCTGGCCGCGCCGCGCCCTGAGTCCGTCAGCTCCCTCGGCGGTGGCGCCTTCTTGGCAAGGCAGGCCGGCGTGATGTATGCCGCTCGCGTGATGACACGCGTTTTCGACATCGGGGATTCCGCGCGCCTGCCCTGGCGATTTCACGGGCGGCTTCACGCCGTGCCGCCGCGTGCCTGAGCCGCGCCCCGCTTCCTCCCCGAACCCGCCTGAACCGAAAGACACTCGCATGCCTGGAAAGACGCTCTACGACAAGATCTGGGACGCCCACCTCGTCCACGAGGCCGAGGACGGCACGAGCCTGATCTACATCGACCGACACCTCGTCCACGAGGTCACCAGCCCTCAGGCCTTCGAGGGGCTGCGCATGGCCGGGCGCACCGTCCGCGCGCCCGACAAGACCATCGCCGTACCCGACCACAACGTCCCCACGACGCCCGACCGGCTGACGGGCGGCATGAACGCGGAAAGCCGCATCCAGG
>CAZUVG010000255.1:0-5014 GCA_964623765.1 uncultured Roseicyclus sp. | reverse complement strand
ACATGTTCATCATCCAGCCGACCTCGAAACCCGCCAACGACAACCTGATGGAGCTATTGATCATCACCGACGCGCTGCGCCGGTCCTCGGCGGCGCGGATCACGGCCGTGATCCCCTATTTCGGCTACGCGCGTCAGGATCGCCGCACGAAGTCGCGGGCGCCGATCTCGGCCAAGCTCGTTTCCAACATGATCGCCAAGGGCGGGGTGGAGCGGGTGCTGACGATGGACCTGCACGCAGCCCAGATCCAGGGATTCTTCGACATCCCCGTGGACAACCTATACGCCTCGCCGATCTTCGCACTCGACATCATGCACCATTTCGACGGCGACATGTCGGACGTAATGGTGGTCTCGCCGGATGTGGGCGGCGTGTCCCGCGCGCGGGAACTCGCGACCCGGATCGGCGCGCCGCTGGCCATCGTGGACAAGCGCCGCGAGAAGGCGGGCGAAGTTGCCGAGATGACGGTCATCGGCGACGTGAAGGACCGCAAGTGCATCATCGTCGACGACATCTGCGACACGGCCGGAACGCTCTGCAAGGCCGCTGCCGTGCTGACGGAGGCCGGCGCGACGGAGGTCCACGCCTACACGACGCACGGCGTCCTGTCGGGACCGGCGGTCGAGCGCATCTCGGGCTCGGTCCTGAAGTCGCTTGTGGTCACCGACACGATCGAGGCCAACGGCGCCGTGACGTCCTGTCCCAACATCCGTGTGGTGCCGACGGCACCGATGTTCGCGCAGGCCATCGTTAACATCTGGTCGGGGACGAGCGTATCGTCGCTCTTCGACACGGCCTCGCTCGTTCCGATCTACGAGGGCCTCTATCCCCGCGGCATGTGGGACCGCTGAGGCCTGGCCAGGCGCAAGGGCGAGCGGCAGGATGGCCAGGACGCGCAGCCCGGAGAACAGGAAAGGCGCGCCCGGCAGGTGGATGCCCGCCCCGCCCGACACGAACAGCCCGAAGAGCGGCGTGAAGACGAGCGGCGCGAGCACGGCGGCCAGCGACGACAGCGAGGCGATCACGCCCTGCACCATGCCCTGCCGGTCGGCATCCACCGTATCGGCGGAGATGGCCGTGAGCGTCGGCGGCACGAGGTCGGTGAGCGCCGCGAACACGAGCAGGACCACCACCATCCAAAGCGCGTCGGCAAGGCCGAAGCCCGCGAAGGCCAGCACCGAGAGCGCAAGTCCGGCGAGCAGGAGGCGCACCTCTCCCAGCCGTGCGACGCCGAAGGGCATGACACCCGCCTGCACGGTCGCGACGAGGATGCCATAGGCCGAAAGCGACAGGCCGATCACGAGGGTCGACCAGCCGAAGACCTCGCGCCCCCAGAAGGCCCATGGCGTCGGGTAGACCATGTTGGCGAACTCGAAGACCGCGATGCAGACCAGCGGGATGGCAAGCCCCGGGACGCGGAAGGCGCGCAGGATCGCGCCGAAGGGGTTCGGGTCGCACGCGCCGAAGGGACGGCGGTTCTCGCGTTTCAGCGACTCGGGCAGCACGAAGAGGCCGAAGAGGACGTTCGCCGCGGACAGCCCCGCCGCCAGCCAGAACGGCGTCGAGACGTGCCATGTCGCGGCAAGCCCCCAAGCGCAGGGTCCTGCACGAAGCCGACGCCGAAGGCCGCACCGATCAGCCCGAAGCGCGCCGCACGCTGCCCCGGCGGCGTGACGTCGGCGACGTAGGCGGTCGCGGTGATGTAGGTCGCCCCCGCCACGCCCGCGAGCCCGCGCCCAAGCAGCAGGAGCCAGAACGTCCCGGCCAGCGCCATGATGACGTAGTCCAGCGCGAGGAACGCCATGGCCGCCAGCAGCACCGGCTTGCGACCGTATGCGTCCGAGACCGAGCCCACCACGGGCGCGAAGAGAAACTGCGCCAGCGGCCAGAGCGTAGGCCGACATCAGCAGACCCGCCCACAGCGACCGCTGGGCGAGATCGCCCGCGCCCACCTTCGCCATGAGATCGGGCATGATCGGAAAGACGATGCCGATCCCGATGGCGTCGGTCATCAGGGTGGCGAGGATGAACAGGATCGGGCCGCGCGGGGTGGACATGGTCTTGCCCTATCCTGCCGCGGCGACGCCCGGGCAAGCGCGGAATGGCATGCGGCGCACGACGCGCTTCGGGACCCGCCCGGGACATGCTATGCTGCCCGCGTAGGTAGTGCCATGGCGTCGTTTCGTCTTTCAGAGTTCAGTCATCTGGTGTCGCTGACCACGGCGGCGGCTCTCGATGCGCGCCATTGGCAGGACCTGACCGACCGTCTGGCGCAACGCTTCGACGGCTGCGGGCTGCACCTCATCGGCTTCGACGCGCAAGGGACCGAAACGGGGTTCGTCGCGTCGGGCTACGATCCGGCGATGACCAGGACCTACGGCGAGTACTACGCTGGCGTGAATGCGTGGGCCCCGGGGTTCCTCAGCCATGAAGCAGGTAAGGTCGTCCGGGCCGAGACGATGTGCCCTGACGCGGACCTCGTCCGGACGGAGTTCTACAACGACTGGATCAGGCCGCAGGACGACATCGCGCTGGGCGGCGGGGCCGTTCTCGCCGACGGCCTCGACGGCACCTTCGTCATCGGCGGCAACGTCCCGCGCCGGATGGGCCGGGAAAAGGAGGAGGAGTGGCTCTCGCTTCTCTCGCGCCTTGTGCCGCATCTGCAGGCATCATGGCGGATCGCCCGCAGCCTGACCGCGGCGCGGCTTGGCGCGGGCGGCACCGCGGCCACCCTCGTGCTGGACGAGCGCGCGCGGATCCTCTTCGCGGACGACGCGGCCGCGGCCATGCTCGAGGTCGGGCAACCGCTCTGCCGACGGGGCAACCGCCTGTCCGGGCGACAGGATCCGGCCGTCACGGATTGGCTGGCACGGCTGCGCCACGTCATGCGCGCCGGCGGAACCGCCGCCCTGCCCGACCTCGCGCTGGCCGACTGGGTGTTGCGGGCCGCCTGCCTCGCCCCCGACCGGCTGGGCGAGAGCCTGCCGCTCCCGCTTCTGGGATGCTCCGACCACGTGGCGAGCGTTACCATCCAGCGGCGCGCGACCGTGCAGTCGGCGCCGGACCGTCTGGTGGCCCGACTCGGGCTGACGCGAAGCGAGGCGGAAGTCGCGATTGCCCTGGCCGAGGGCGCCACGCCGATCGAGATCGCGGAGACCCGCGGCGTCAGCCTTCACACAGTCCGGAACCAGATCAAGTCGGCGATGTGGAAATGCGGCGTCTCCCGCCAGACCCAGCTCGTGGCATTGGCGGCGCGGACCTGAGAAAGCGCCCGGCCGCGGGGATTGGCCGGGCGCGATCCTGCTGCTAAAAGCGGATCGTCATGAAACGGGTTTCTGCAGGCGTCGCAACAGACCGAGGCCCGCGACGCCGAAGCCAAGCAGCCAGACGGAGGCGGGAAGCGGGATCACAGCTCCGCCCGGGTCCGGTTCGGAAACAACCGATCCAGCAAGAAAGCCGCCACCGGTGGCAATGCGGAAATCGCTGCAAGTGATGCCACATTCATCAAAACCGCCGCTGGATGATCCGAAGCCGAGATTGGCGACGGCTGTTGCCAGGTCGTCCGTCTCGACGTAGATGCGCAGCCTCTCCCCCGAGGTTCGATTGAAGTCGATGAAATCGGCAGCCGTATCGATGTTGGCGGAAGCGCCAAGGGTGGAATCGTAGGCATACCCCGGCAGGTCTCCCGCGCCCGTATCGAAATCGAACGACGTGATTACAGAGCTATCGGTATCGTAGAAGAAGCTACCCACAACGGCGGCATCGTCCTCAAAGTGGGCGTTGGTGAACGTCCATTCGATCGTCGTCGCCTGAGCGCCTGTCGCAAGAAGCGCACCGAGGGTTGCTGCATAAAATCGCCGGAACATCGTGTCGGCTCTCCCCGAATGGTCATGCAGCCATCGTAGATCGCCCCATCCGACGAAACATGACCCATCTGGACTAAGCGCATCAAAAAAACCCGCGCGCAGAAGCCCGCGGGGTTCCGTGTTCCGAGAGAGTGGTCCGCCTCAGGGCGCGGGCACGCGGCTGGACGTGGGCAGGTTGATCTGCTCGCCCGCGGCCACGAGGTCGGCCATGAACTTCGCCGCCATGTCCGCCGCGTCGTCCGGCGCCTCGGATGCGCTGCGGACCTTCTCGTGCGCCTCGCGCGCCTCGGAGACGAGGTTGTCCATCGTCTCCTGCGTGATCTCGCCCCGCGCCATCGCGCGTTCTGCCAGCACCGTGACGCCCTCGGGCGAGATGTCGGCGAAGCCGCCCACCACGAGGTACTCGTCCGTGCCGCCCGAATGGCTGACGGCGAGGATGCCGGGGCGCAGCGTCGTGATCGTCGGCGCGTGGTCGGCCATCGCGGTCATGTCGCCCGCGGCGGCCGGGATGCGCACCTCGGTGGCCTCCAGCGAGGCGAGGCGGCGCTCGGGGCTGACGAGGTCGAACTGCAGGGTTGCCATGGTGGCCTCCGGTTCTGTCTTGCGTTGCGCGGTGGCGGGTCAACCCCCGCCCTCCGCGTGGGGCGGGGCCGTGCCCCGCAGCCCCGTCAGGCCGCTTCGGCGGCCAGCCGCTCGGCCTTGGCGACCACGTCGTCGATGCCGCCGACCATGTAGAAGGCGGCCTCCGGCAGGTGGTCGAACTCGCCGGCCACGACGCGCTTGAAGCTGTCGATCGTCACGTCGAGCGGCACCTGCACGCCGTCCGAGCCGGTGAAGACCTTCGCCACGTCGAAGGGCTGCGACAGGAAACGCTGGATCTTGCGCGCCCGCGCGACGGTCAGCTTGTCCTCTTCGGACAACTCGTCCATGCCGAGAATGGCGATGATGTCCTGCAGCGACTTGTAGCGCTGGAGGATGCCCTGGACGTCCCGCGCGACCTGGTAGTGCTCCTCGCCGAGGATCTGGGGGTCCATCAGGCGCGAGGAGGAGTCGAGCGGGTCCACGGCCGGGTAAATGCCAAGCTCGGAGATGGCGCGCGACAGGACGGTCGTGGCGTCGAGGTGGGCGAAGGTCGTGGCCGGGGCCGG
>CAZUVG010000254.1:0-5015 GCA_964623765.1 uncultured Roseicyclus sp. | reverse complement strand
CGCGCCCGCCACCGGCCGCCCGTCGCGATGGGCGAGCGCCAGAAGCGTGTCGTCGCGCAGGGTCTCCTGCAACGCGTCGAAGAAGGCGCGCGTGAGATAGGGCATCCCCCATTTCCGCGCCCCGGTGTCCTGGTAGAAAACCCAGAAGGCGTCCCAGTGCTCGGGCCTGAGATCCTCGCCGGTCAGAAGCTCGATCTCGCCCCCGAAGGACTGCGCGCGCTGCCGTTCCTTCCGCAGGTTCTTGCGCTTGCGCGACGACAGCGCGGCGAGGAAATCGTCGAAATCCGCGTAGCCGTCGTTGAACCAGTGAAACTGCTGGCTCCAGCGCCGCATGAGGCCCATGGCCTCCCCCTCGGCGGCCTCGGTCTCGGTGCAGAAGGTGACGTGGACGGAGGACAGGCCGTTCCGCTCCGCCACCTGAACCGCTCCCTGCACGAGCGCCGCGCGCCCCGTCTCCTCGAAGCCCGGCTTCGTCAGGAACCGCCGCCCCGTGGCGGGCGTGAACGGCACCGCCATCTGGAGCTTGGGGTAATACCGTCCCCCCGCACGCTCGTAGGCATGGGCCCAGTTGTGGTCGAAGATGTATTCGCCCTGGCTGTGTCCCTTGGCGTAGAGCGGTGCGACCGCGATCGCCTCGTCGCCCATCCGCGCCACGAGATGCCGCGGCTGCCACCCGGTGCCGGTGCCGACGGAGCGCGAAACCTCCAGCGCGCGCAGGAAACGGTGGGTCGTGAAGGGATCGTTCGGCCGCCCGCCATCCGCCGCCTCGGGGCAGGCGCAGGCGTCCCACTCGGCCGCATCGATCTCGGCCAGGCTGGAGAGGATCTCGATCTCGATCTGGGCGCTGCCGTCCATCGCCGCCTCCGCGTCGGGGGATGTGTCGGGGTCACGCTTGAGATGGGCCGCCCCGGCGCGGCGTCAACGGCACGGGCCTCGGTTCAGTCGCGCGGCGCGACCTGCGGCAGATACTGCTCGAAGGTGATGTTGTCGGCCACGCGCCGCGCCTCCGCCTCTATCTGCGGCGAGGTGATCGTCCAGCACAGGATCGGCACGCCCTGGGCCTTCAGCTCGGCGATCCGCGGGCTGCCGAGGTCGGTCCAGTCATGGCTGACGAAGCGCGCGCCGACCTTCCCGAAGGCGGAGACGGAGCGCAGCGCGGCACAGGCCTCGGGCGCGAGTTGCGGCCATTGCGACGGGATGAAGCCGCAGGTCGTGAGCCCGCGCGGCAGATCGGGCGCGAGCGCCCTCATGTGCGCGACGACATATGGATTGAAGCTCATCACGGCCACGGGGCCGGCATAGTCCCTTAGCTCTTCCGCGACGGCACGCTCCAGCCGGTCGTGCGCCTGGCCGATGCCGCCGGACTGGTCCTTGATCTCGACGAGGAGCGGCACGCGCCCGCCCACGATCCCAAGGACGTCCGCCAGCGTCGGGACATGATCCTCGCTGCCCTTCAGCACGATGTCCCCGAGGTCCCGCGCCGTGCGCCGCGACACGGGGCCGGCCGCGTCGGTCATCCGGTCGAGCGTGTCGTCGTGGAACACCACCGCCCGCCCGTCCGAAGACAGCTGCACGTCGATCTCGATCCCGTATCCGGCCGCCACCGCCCGGCGCACGGCGCTGCGGCTGTTCTCGGGGATGCCCTGTTCCGCGTCGTGGAGCGCGCGGTGCGCGATGGGCGTCTCGAGGAACTCGGGCGGGAGGATCATGGCAGGCTCACGGCCGGACCTCGAAGATGCCCTCGATCTCGACCGCGACACCGAACGGCAGGGAGGCCGCGCTCACCGCCGACCGGCTGTGCCGTCCGGCCTCGCCCAGCGCCTCCACGAGGAAATCCGAGGCGCCGTTGATCACCTTGGGCTGCTCGCCGAAATCGGCCGTGGAATTGACGAAACCCGTCAGCTTCACCACCCGCACCAGCCGGTCGAGATCGCCGCCGCAGGCCGCGCGCACCTGCGCGAGAAGGCTGATCGCGCAGAGCCGCGCGGCTGCCGCGCCGGCCTCGACGTCCATGTCGTGCCCGAGCTTGCCGCGGACGAATTCTCCGTCCTTCATCGCCACCTGCCCGGACACGTAGACGGTGTCCCCGACCGTCACGTGCGGCACGTAATTGGCCGCCGGCGCCGGGGCGTCGGGCAGCGTGACGCTTAGCTCCGCGAGCCTCTGTTCGATCTTTCCGGTCATGGTCGTCATCCTTCCCCGTGCCTTCGATTTGCGCGCAAGCTACCGCCAGCGCAGCGCGAGGGGAAGGGAGAAGCCGCGGCGCAATCCCTTGCACGCAGGCACCCGGCAGCGGCGGCGGCGCGGCCTGCCGGCGTCTTCATCCCGGCAAAACCCGGGGGAGGTCCGGGGGCAGCGCCCCCGGCTTCGGGCGATCAGTTGCGCCCCAGGATACCGCCCAGGACCTCCATGAGGATGCGCTCGGCAAGGTCGGGGGGCCGCGCGGGCTGCCCCTGCTGGCCGCCCGGCAGGTATTCCACGACCGGCGGCGGACGGGCCTCGAGCGCGGGGTCGATCATCGGCAGGGGACGCGATGGCAGGTCGCGGTGCACGCCCTCCATCGTCAGCCGCCATATCTCCGCGGGCAACCCGCCGCCGGTGACGCCCGCGAGCGGCGTGTTGTCGTCGTAGCCCATCCAGACGCCGGCGACGTAATCGGCGGTGAAGCCGATGAACCACGCGTCGCGCGCGGCCTGGGTGGTGCCGGTCTTGCCCGCGGCCTCCCGGTCGGGCAGCGCGGCACGGCGGCCGGTCCCCGAACGGACCGCCTCGCTCATCATGTAGGTGAGCTGCCGTGCGGCACCCTCCGAGATCACCCTGTCCTGAACGCCCGAACGCTGCTCGAACATCGGCCGGTCGTCGCCCACGATCCCGAGTTCCTGCACGCCGTAGGGCTGGACGGCGGAGCCGCCGTTGAGGATGCCCGCATAGGCACCGGTCATCTCGATCAGCGTCGATTCCGAGGCGCCGAGCGCCAGCGCGGGGCCTGCCGCGAGATCGCTCTCGATCCCGAATTCCGAGGCGACGGTCCGCACGAGATCGCGCCCCACCTCCTCCGAAAGCCGCACTGCCGGCGTGTTGAGCGAGGCCCTGAGCGCGTCCGTCAGCGTGACTTCGCCGTAATACTCGCCGGTGTAGTTCGTCGGCGAGTAAGGCCCCGATCCCGGCACCTCGATCGTCAGGGGCGCGTCGAGGATGATGTCGTCGAAGCGCCAGCCGAGATCGAGCGCGGTAGCGTAGACGAAGGGCTTGAAGGCCGAGCCCGTCTGCCGCATCGCCTGCGTCGCCCGGTTGAAGAGGCCCGCTCCCTGCATGTCGCGCCCGCCGACCATGGCGCGCACCGCGCCGTCCGCGTCCATCACCACGATCGCCGCCTGCGCTTCGGATCCGTCGCGTACCCGGGAGGCGAAGACTTCCTCCAGCGCTGCCTCGGCCGCGGCCTGCAGCGCCGGGTCGAACGTGGTGCGGATGACCACGTCCTCGGTCGTGTCCCGTGTCAGGAAATCGGGGCCTTCGGACATGATCCAGTCTGCGAAGTGACCGCCGCGGTTCTGCTCGGCGGCCTCCGACAACGTCGCCGGGTTCGCCTGTGCGAAGGCGGCCTCCCCCGAGGTGAGATAGCCCTCTTGCTCCATGAGCGCGAGAACCGTCGCCGCGCGCCGCTGCGCCCGCTCGAGGTTCCGCGTGGGCGCATAGTAGGAGGGCGCGACGAGGAGACCGGCGAGCATCGCCGCCTGCTGCGGGTTCGCCTCGGCCGCGGAGACGCCGAAGTAGCGCTGCGAGGCCGCCTCGAAGCCACGCGTGCCCGCGCCGAGGTAGGCGCGGTTGAGATAGATCGCGAGGATCTCGTCCTTTGAATACCTCAGCTCCATCGCGAAGGCGAAGGGCACCTCCTGGATCTTCCGCCAGATCGTCGTCCGGCGGCAGTCCTGTTCGTAGGCGGTCTCGCTCTCCCAGGCTTCGGGGTCGTAGGCCACGCCGAGACACATGAGCTTCGCGACCTGCTGCGTGATGGTGGAGCCGCCATGCCCCTCGAGCGGCCCACGCCCCTCGCGCAGGTTGATGCGGATCGCGCCCGCGATGCCACGCGGGCTCACGCCGAGGTGGCGATAGAAGCGTCGGTCCTCGGTGGCGACGACGGCATGCACGAGATGCTCGCTGGCGGTCGCGGGGTCGATGACGCCGCCGAACTGGTCGCCGCGCCAGGCGAAGACGCTGCCGTCGCGGTCGAGCATCGTGACCGACCCGCGCGCGCGCGCGTCCACGACCGCCGAGACGTCGGGAAGCTGGGCGTAATAATAGCCGGTCGCGAGCGCCAGGATGAGCGCGACCACCATGGC
Organism: uncultured Roseicyclus sp.; assembly: GCA_964623765.1. GTDB lineage: Bacteria > Pseudomonadota > Alphaproteobacteria > Rhodobacterales > Rhodobacteraceae > Roseibacterium. The sequence continues at coordinate 675 of CAZUVG010000254.1, read as the reverse complement.
ACCGCGCCAGGCAAGTCCCCAGATGATGCGGCCGATCAGCCGGAAAAGCGCAGCGATCCAGCCCAGCGGCCCGGACCGCCTGCGCGCCCCGGCGCGCTTCCTCGTCCTGCGCCGCGTGCCGTTGCCGCCGGTTCCGCCGGACTTGCGCGCGGCCGGCTTCGCGGCGGAGCGCTGCGTCCGCCGGTCCGCGACCAGCGTGCGTTTGCCCCTCGGCGGCGGCCTGCGCCCCTGTCCTGAACCACTCATCTTGCTGCCTTCGTCCGGAGCCTTCCGGCCCTGCCTCTTTTTTGCGCCGACAATAGGTGCAAACGAGTCGGATGTGGAGTGTTGAAGCCGCGAACGCCAGTCCGCGACCTGCCTAAAGAATGAGCGCTCGCCCGAGAATGCGCAAAATTTTTGCGATTCTCGGTCTGACCCCCCCGTGTATGGCGCCCCTTCGTTGCCCTCTTCCCGCCGCTGCGCCTGACGTGAGCGACGTGACGTCCCCTCCCGGCGACTGCCTTTCGGCCGGGGATGGGGTGGGGACACAATCAACGGGAAGGGTGACAGACGTGAAACTCATCATCGCAGCGATCAAGCCGTTCAAGCTGGAGGAGGTGCGCGAAGCGCTCACCTCCATCGGCGTGCGCGGCATGATGGTGACCGAGATCAAGGGCTTTGGCTCGCAGTCCGGCC
>CAZUVG010000253.1:4585-5020 GCA_964623765.1 uncultured Roseicyclus sp. | reverse complement strand
GCCCGAGTCGCGTGAGGAACATCTTCATCTGCATGGTTGTCGTGTTCTGCGCCTCGTCGAGTACCACGTAGGCGTTCGACAGCGTCCGGCCCCGCATGAAGGCCAGAGGTGCGATCTCGATCGTCTTCTCCTCCATCAGCTTCTGCAGCTGCTTGGCCGGGAGAAAGTCGTTCAGCGCGTCGTAGAGCGGCTGCATGTAGGGATCGACCTTCTCCTTCATGTCCCCGGGCAGGAATCCAAGGCGCTCGCCCGCCTCGACGGCGGGGCGGGAGAGGATGATCCTGTCCACCTGCCCGTTGATCATCTGGTTCACGGCGACGGCAACCGCGAGATAGGTCTTGCCGGTGCCGGCCGGCCCGATGCCGAAGGCCAGCTCGTTGCCGAAGAGGTTCCGGACGTAGTCCTGCTGCGCCTTCGTGCGCGGCTCGACCGTCT
>CAZUVG010000253.1:0-4575 GCA_964623765.1 uncultured Roseicyclus sp. | reverse complement strand
CCGAAGCCCGCGCCGAACATCTCCATCTGGTCGCCCGCGCGCGCACCGGTCCCGGCGTTGCTGCCGCCGAGGCGCACGGCCGCGTCCACGTCCTCGGGCTCGACGCTCTTGCCAGCCTCGAGGCGTCCGTAGAGACGCTCGAGCACGTCGGCCGCCTCGGCCCGCGCCTCTCCGAGAAGCGCGAGTTCGTTCCCACGGCGCACGATGTGCACCGACAGCAGATGCTCGATCTGGGCGAGGTTGCGGTCGAACTCGCCGCACAGCTCGATAAGGAGACGGTTGTCGGGGAATTGCAGCAGCAGTTCCACGGGCGGCTCTGGATGCGCTTCGGCGACGGAGCGCGGCAGAGGGGTTATCGCCAAGTCATGCTCCCGGGTTCAGGCGACGCATGGTCCGATGTTCGCAAGCGACGGGCCATCGCGCAACAGATTGTGGGGGGTGTCACGAAGAATTCTTGATGATGTTGACGAGACGCAGGTTTCGGCCGCAGAGGCGCGGCCAGGCTGTCGCGGCGCCCCGAGCGTTACGCGATTCGCGGCGGCATGCGCGGGATGATTCCCGCGCATCCGCGCCCACCGCGAAGCACGATACGCCGCGCTACGCCGGCTCCCGGGGTCGACGCCTGAACACGGACGCTTCAGGCGAGTTCCCCCGCCAGCGAGTTCGGTCGGCTCTCCACGATCCGGACGGGCGCGATCCGGCCGGCCAGCGCCGCGTCTCCCACGACATGGACGGCGTGCAGGTATTCCGACTTGCCCACCATCTGCCCTGGCATCCGTCCTGGCTTCTCGAACAGGACCGATACGGTGCGTCCGACCATCCCGTCCTGCGTCGAACGCTGCTGCCGCGTCAGGAGCGACTGCAGCCTTTGCAGCCGGTCGTCGGCCTCCGCCGGATCGACCTCGGCGCGTTCGGCGGCAGGCGTCCCGGGCCGTGGCGAGTATCTGAAGGAATACGCGCTGGCGTACCCTACCTCCTCGACAAGATCGAGCGTCGCCCGGAAATCCGCCTCCGTCTCGCCGGGGAAGCCCACGATGAAGTCGCCCGACAGCGCGAGGTCAGGACGGGCGGCGCGGATGCGCTCGATCAGGCGGATGTAGCTCTCGGCGGTGTGCTTGCGGTTCATCGCCTTCAAGACCCGGTCCGAGCCGGCCTGCACCGGCAGGTGGAGGTAGGGCATGAGCTTGTCGCAATCGCCGTGGGCCGCGATCAGGTCGTCGTCCATGTCGTTCGGATGCGAGGTGGTGAAGCGGATGCGGTCGAGCCCGTCGATCTCCGCCATCGTCCGGATCAGCCGCGCAAGTCCCCATTCCGCTCCGTCCGGGCCCTCCCCGTGGTAGGCGTTCACGTTCTGGCCCAGGAGCGTGATCTCCCGCACCCCGCGATCCACGAGGTCGCGCGCCTCGCGCAACAGCCGCTCTACGGGCCGGGAGACCTCGGCGCCACGGGTATAGGGCACGACGCAGAAGGAGCAGAACTTGTCGCAGCCTTCCTGTACCGTCAGGAAGGCCGTCGGCCCGCGTTTCGCGCGGCGGTCCCTCGGCAGGTGGGCGAACTTGTCCTCCTCGGGAAAGTCGGTGTCGAGCGCCTTCTCGCCGCGACCGAGCGCTTCCATCATGCGCGGCAGCCGGTGGTAGGTCTGCGGCCCCACGACGAGATCGACCATCGGCTGGCGGCGCATGATCTCCTCGCCCTCGGCCTGCGCGACGCAGCCCGCGACCCCGATCTTGAGGTCCGGCTTCGCCTCGCGCAGCGGCTTGAAGCGGCCAAGCTCGGAATAGACCTTCTCCGCCGCCTTCTCGCGGATATGACAGGTGTTGAGCAGGATCATGTCCGCCGCTTCGGGCGTGTCGACCTGCTCGTAGCCGCTCGCGCCCAGCGCCTCGGCCATCCGTTCGCTGTCGTAGACGTTCATCTGGCAGCCGTAGGTCTTGACGTAGAGCTTCTTCGTCCCGGTCATGGCGCGGCCTTGGGTTCAGGGATATCTGGACCCGCGGCATGTATCGCAGGCGAGGCCACGGATCAACGCCGGGCGATTGCAAAGCCGTGCGCGGGGCCTCAGTGTCGGCAGTGTGCAGGGAACGGAGAGCTATGGACGCGCGCGAGCACGAGAGCCTCGAGGCCTTCCGGGCGGATCGCCGCGATCCCGGACCCGGCCCGTTCGGAGTGCTCGTCTGCGAGGACAGGCGCGAGACTGCAGGCAGCCTGAAGCACATCCTCGGCCTCGGTTTCCGGCGCGTCTTCCTCGTCGCGGAGCCGCGTCTCGACCCCGGCGCACTCCCACCCGAAGCCGCGGACCGCGTCGAGATCGTCCGCGACCGAACCCGCCGCGCCGACGCCGCAATGGATGCCGTGAACGCGTTGATCGACAAGGCGCCGGGGGCCTGGATTCACTACTGCTACAACGCCGAATACCTGTTCTACCCTTTTTGCGAGCACCGCACGGTCAGCGAACTGACCGCCTGGGTCATGGAGGAGCGCCGGGAGTCGGTGCTGACCTTCGTCGTCGACCTCTACGCGGGCGACCTCGCGCGGCACCCCGACGGCGTCTCCCCGCACACCGCGATGCTCGACGCGACGGGCTACTACGCCGAAACACGCCGGCGTCCGCCCGGCGAGGTGATGGAGCGTCAGCTCGACTTCCATGGCGGCCTGCGCTGGCGGTTCGAGGAGCATGTCCCGGAGAACCGGCGCCGCATCGACCGGGTGGGCCTGTTCCGCGCACGCCCCGGCCTCAGGCTGCGCCCGGACCACACGCTGAGCGACGAGGAGCTCAACACCTACGAATGCGCCTGGCACAATTCGCTTACCGGGGCGATCTGCTCGTTCCGGGCGGCCAAGGCTCTCCGAACCAACCCCGGCTCGCGCCACGAGGTCCACGACTTCCGCTGGCACGGCTCGGTCCGCTTCGGCTGGTCCTCGCAGCAGCTGATGGAACTTGGGCTGATGGAGCCGGGGCAGTGGTTCTGAACGCCCGATGCGCACCGCGCTGACCGATCCGCCGATCCTTGCGCTGACGGTGGCGCAGACGCTTGCCTGGGCTTCCTTCTTCTATGTCTTCCCCGCGCTCGTCCTGCAGTGGCAGGCACAGTTCGGCTGGAGTCCCGGGCAGGTCATGGGCGCCTTCTCGGTGGCGCTGGCGATGCAGGGTCTCGCCGCGGGCCGCGCGGGCAAACTGATCGACCGCGGGCGCGCGGCGCTTTCGATGCCGGGCGGCGCCGTGGCCGGCGCGGCATGCCTTGCGCTTCTGACGCAGGTCGCCACGCTCTGGCAGTTCTACGCGGTCTGGGCCGTCATGGGCCTTGTCATGGCCCTGACGCTCTACGACCCGGCCTTCGCGCTGGTAATGCGTGCCCGCGATGCCACGGCGCGGCAGGCCATCACCGCGATCACGCTGGTGGCCGGTTTCGCCTCGGCAATCGCCTATCCGCTGACGGCCTGGCTGTCGGACGCCGGAGGCTGGCGCTTGGCTGTCTGGGCGCTGGCCGCGCTCGTGCTCCTCGTGCAGGTGCCCCTCGCCACCTTCGCCGCGCGACGGCTGGGACACGAGGCAAGCGGTCCCGTCTCGCCCGAGGTCGGACCGACCGGAGCTGTGCCGAGACGCCGACCGGGCTTCGTCCTCCTCGCGGTCGGCCTCGGCCTCTCGGCGCTGGCCGTCGGCACCGTCACGAGCCACCTTCTTCCGCTGTTCGCGGCACTCGGCGCCGCGCCGGCCACGGCGGTTCTGGCGGCCTCCCTGATCGGACCGGCGCAGGTGGCGGGACGGATCCTCCTGACCCTTGCCGGAGGCGGCCTGCCGACACGCGGCCTTGCGGTGGCGGCGCTCTGCGGCATGGGCGGCGCGGCAGCAATCCTGCTCGGCGCAGGTATCCTGCCCGGCCTCGTCCTTCTCTTCGCCGTGCTGCACGGGCTGTTCTACGGAACCGTCAGCGTCCTGCGCCCCGTTGTCATCCGCGAGACGCTCGGCCCTAGCGACTTCGGCGCCGTCCAGGGCACCGTGGTGCGCTTTTCGCTCTTCGCCTTCGCCGCTGCGCCCTGGCTTGCCGCGCTCCTCGCCGAGGCGGGCGGTTACACCGCGGTGATCCTCGTCTGCATCGCGGCGCAACTGGCGGGCGCGGCGCTGCTCGCGCGCCTGCCGCGGACATGAAAAGGGCGGCCACGATGGGCCGCCCCGGTTTGCGTCGGCACAATTGCCGTATCAGGCGGTTTCCGCCTCGGCCTTCTCCGCCTCGATGGCGCGCGGCCCGGCCGTCGAGATCTCGATCCGGCGCGGCTTCAGCGCCTCGGGCACCTCGCGCACGAGGTCCACGTGGAGCATGCCGTTCTCGTGCACGGCCCCCGTCACGCGGACATGATCGGCCAGCTGGAACCGCTTCTCGAAGGCGCGCGTGGCAATGCCGCGGTGCAGGAAGGTGCGCGGGCTATCGTCCTTCTCCTTGCGGGCGGCGATCACGAGCTCGGTCTCGCGCTGTTCGACCGACAGCTCGGCCTCGGTGAAACCCGCCGCGGCGATCGAGATGCGGTAGGCGTTCTCGTCCGTCTTCTCGATGTTGTAGGGCGGATAGGTGCTGGCGG
>CAZUVG010000252.1:0-5030 GCA_964623765.1 uncultured Roseicyclus sp. | reverse complement strand
GCGGCACGTCGGTGGCCACGCTGGATCGCATCCGGCGGGCGGCCAAGCGCGTGGGGCGCGAGGTCGCGAACGGCTACGACGTCATCGTCATCGTCTCGGCCATGGCCGGCAAGACGAACGAACTGGTGGGCTGGGTCGAGGAAACCTCGCCACTGTTCGACGCGCGGGAATACGACGCGGTCGTCTCCTCCGGCGAGAACGTGACCGCCGGCCTCATGGCGCTGACGCTGCAGGAGATGGATGTGCCGGCGCGCTCGTGGCAGGGCTGGCAGGTGCCGGTGCAGACGACCCCTGCCCATGCCTCGGCCCGGATCGAGGCGATCCCGCCCGACAACATCATGGCGAAGTTTGCCGAAGGCATGCGCGTGGCCGTGGTCGCGGGCTTCCAGGGGATCAGCCCCGAGGGCCGGATCACCACGCTGGGCCGCGGCGGCAGCGACACCACGGCCGTCGCCTTCGCCGCCGCCTTCGGGGCAGAGCGTTGCGACATCTACACCGACGTGGACGGCGTCTATACCACCGATCCGCGCATCACGTCGAAGGCGCGCAAGCTCGACCGCATCGCCTTCGAGGAGATGCTGGAACTGGCCTCTCTGGGTGCCAAGGTGCTGCAGACACGCTCGGTCGAACTGGCCATGCGCTACAAGGTCAGGCTGCGGGTGCTGTCCAGCTTCGAGGAACCCGACGAAAACGCAGGCACGCTGGTCTGTGCCGAGGAGGATATCGTGGAAAGCAACGTGGTGGCAGGCGTCGCCCATTCGCGCGACGAGGCGAAGCTGACGCTGACGGACGTCGAGGACAAGCCGGGCATCGCCGCGGCGATCTTCGGGCCGCTTGCCGAGGCCGGGGTCAACGTCGACATGATCGTCCAGAACATCTCGGAGGAGGGCATGACCGACATGACCTTCTCCTGCCCGGTGTCGGAGGTGAAGCGCGCCGAGAAGGCGATGTCCGACGCCCGGGACCGCGGCGAGATCGCCTTCGGCGAGCTTCTGGCGGACACCGACGTGGCCAAGGTGTCCATCGTGGGCATCGGGATGCGCAGCCATGCCGGTGTCGCGGCCAAGATGTTCAAGACCCTGCGGGACGAGGGGATCAACATCAAGGTGATCACGACCTCCGAGATCAAGGTCAGCGTCCTGGTCGACCGGAAATACGTGGAGCTGGCGGTGCAGGCGCTCCACGATGCGTTCGGGCTGGACCGCGCCGCGTGATGAGCCCTGCACAGGCTGCAAGGGGGCTTTGCGGCGGGCGATCTGGCTGTGGCGCGCGGGCGGGGCTAAGTGAAGCCGCGAGAGAGACGAACAGCACCTTCAGAGGCTTCCATGGCTACGGCAACCAGCCCATCCTCCTTCCCGCGCCTCCTTGATCGCGTCATCGCTACAATCGGCGCAATCGGCGAGACCTTCGCCTTCGCTCGCCGCGGGCAGGAGCGCTTCGAGCAGCTCGAGCGACTGCAGGCCCTGAGCGACGAGGATCTTGCCCGACGCGGCCTTGCCCGGCAGGATCTCGTGCGGCGCGTCTTCGCCGACCTGTTTGCGGAGTGACACGGCGGCGCCGCCGCGTCCGACCGCATGATCACTGCAGAAGCGCCCTGCGACGCGTTCGGTATCGTCGGGCCTGCGGTAAATCGGCACGGTCCCGAGGCCTGTAACCAGCATAACGCCCGACATGTAGAGCGCCGCCCGCGCCAGTGTCAGCACCAGCGCGATGCCGCTGGACGGATGGTGGCCACTGCCGACAGCAGCAACGGCGCGGGCACGAAGCCGATGAGCAGCGCCATGAAGGCATCGCGGTAGACCGTCCGGTTCAGTCCCGCTATCCCCGAGGGCCCGGCGGTGCCGGGGCCCGTGCCAAACCGCGAATGCCAAACGTCCGAAGATCTCGGGAAGACGTCGGCGACCAGGGCCACCGGGCGTCCCGCGCTCGCGAGAATGATGTCCGTGTCACCCTTCCTCAACTCGACAGGCCGACGGCGCGGCCGAGGTATGTCCGGTCGGCGACCTGGCGGGCGAGGAACCGCGCGAGATCCGCTCGGGCGATCCTGAGATCGAGCCCGCGGGCGGTGGCGGGCACGTCCTCGATCACCGGCCGCCTCGTGGCCGCGTCGGTGAAGGCGCCGGGGCGGACGATCGTCCAGTCGAGGCCGCTCGCCTCAAGCAGCCGCTCCTGCAGTTCGTGGTCGCGGAAGACGGGCGCGAGCAGGAAGCCGAACATAACCCGCTTCCACCAGAAGTGCAGGGTGTCCCAGCTGTCCCGCGCGCCCAGCGTCGATTGCACGATCAGCCGCCGCGGCCCGTGGGCCTGCATCGCCCGGATGACGTTCAGCGTACCCTCCGAGCGGATGCGGGTCGCAGGACGACTATCTCGCCGAGATCACGCGCATTTCGCGCGCATCCCTGCTCGCCGCGCCCTGAACCTGCATGGATCGTTGCGCCGCGCTGCAACCTCGGGCTATCCCTTGCCTCCGGTGAAGGCGCCCGCGAGTGGCGCGTCGGGATCGGGGACGATGGTCGAACAGACCGAAAGCGAGAGCCGCAAGCTCCTGTCGCGCTTGCAGGCGGTCATGGCCGAGCCCGTCGAGGGGCAGGAGCGGCTGGACCGGATCACGCATCTCATCGCCGATTCGATGGGCTCCGAGGTCTGTTCCATCTACCTCCTGCGCGACGCCGACACGCTGGAGCTGTGTGCAACGCAAGGCCTCGCCGCCGAGGCGGTCCACGTCACGCGGATGCGCATCGGCGAGGGCCTAGTGGGCCGCGTGGCGCGCTTCGCGCGGCCGATCAACACCGCCAACGCGCCTGGCGAACGCGGCTTCCGCTACATGCCCGAGACGGGGGAGGAGCGGTATTCATCCTTCCTCGGCGTGCCCATCCAGCGGCTGGGCGAGCGGCTGGGCGTGCTCGTGGTGCAGTCGAAGGATGCGCGCGAGTTCTCCGATGACGAGATCTACGCGCTCGAGGTCGTCGCGATGGTGCTGGCCGAGATGACCGAGCTCGGGGCCTTCACCGGCGAGGGCGCAGCGCTCAGGGAACGGCACAAGGCACAGGTGATGATCCGCGGCGGCTGCGCGCAGGAGGGCGCGGCGATGGGCCATGTCTGGCTGCACGAGCCGCGCGTGGTCGTGACCAAGCCCGTGGCCGAGGACCCGTCCGTGGAACTCGAGCGCCTGCGCACCGCGGTCGACCGACTGCAGCTGGACGTCGACCGGATGCTGACCCGCGTCATGCCGGGCGACGCCGAGCAGCGCGAGGTGCTGGAAGCCTACCGCATGTTCGCCCGCTCCCGCGGCTGGCTGCGACGCATGGAAGAGGACATTGCCCGCGGCCTTTCGGCCGAGGCCGCCGTCGAGAAGGAGCAGTCGACCGCCCGCGCACGGATGGAGACGGTGCCCGACGCCTATCTCCGCGACCGGCTGCACGATCTCGACGACCTGTCGAACCGTCTCCTGCGGCTCCTTACCGGGCAGGGCCGCGACACCGGCGCGGAGCTTCCCGCCGACCCGATCCTAGTCGCGCGCAACATCGGGCCCGCCGAACTCCTGGACTACGGGCGGCGGCTGAAGGGGGTCGTGCTGGAGGAGGGCTCCGTCGGCAGCCACGCCGCCATCGTCGCCCGCGCGCTGGCGATCCCGCTGGTCATCAACGCGAAACGCATCACGACCGAGGCGCTGAACGGCGACTTCATCCTCGTCGATGGCGACGAGGGCATCGTCCACCTCCGCCCCGAGGACACGGTCGCGGGCGCCTTCCGCGACAAACTCGCCATGCAGGCCGCGGCACAGGAGCGCTACGCCTCGATCCGGGACAAGCCAGCACGGGCGCTCTGCGGCACGGTCATCTCGCTCCAGATGAATGCAGGCCTGATGGCGGACCTGCCCTCCCTGCCCTCCTCGGGCGCCGATGGCGTGGGTCTTTTCCGCACGGAACTCCAGTTTCTCACGCGCAACAAGGTCCCGCGACGGGGAGAACTCGCCGCGCTCTATGCCCGCGTGATGGACGCGGCCGGCGGCAAGCGCGTCGTCTTCCGCACGCTCGATATCGGCTCGGACAAGGTCCTGCCCTACATGAAGCCGCAGGACGAGCCGAACCCGGCGCTCGGCTGGCGGGCGATCCGCGTCGGTCTTGACAAGCCCGGCGTCATGCGGATGCAGCTTCAGGCGCTGATCCGGGCGGCGAACGGGCGACCGCTCACGGTCATGTTCCCCTTCGTGGCCCAGTTCGAAGAGTTCACCCGCGCCCGGGACCACCTCCTCCGCGAGATCGAGCGGGAGAGCGCGCTCGGGCATGTCCTGCCGGACTCGCTCGCGATCGGCGCTATGCTCGAGACGCCCTCGCTCGCCTTCGCACCGCGGCAGTTCTTCGAGATGGCGGATTTCATCTCCATCGGCGGCAACGACCTGAAGCAGTTCTTCTTCGCCGCCGACCGCGAGAACGAGCGGGTCCGGCGGCGCTACGACACGCTGAACGTCTCCTACCTCACCTTCATCGAGAAGATCGTTGAGCGCTGCGTCGAGACCGATACACCTCTCAGCTTCTGCGGCGAGGACGCGGGCCGGCCGGTCGAGGCCGTCTGCTTCGCCGCCATGGGCCTCAGGACGTTGTCGATGCGACCGGCCTCCATTGGGCCGGTCAAGTCGCTCCTCCGGCGGGTGGACCTGATGGAGGCGCGCAGGGTCATCGACCATGCCCGTGCGAGCGGCGCGCAATCGGTGCGGTCCGCGGTCATGGACTGGCTCAGGCGCCACGCCTGAGCCTCGCGCCCGCCCGCGTGTCTCGACCATCCGTCAAACCGTCACCATACCGCCCTCGTCGCCCTGCACTGGCTGCTCTCCATCTTCATCCTTCACGCCTTTGGCACACCCAGGCTCGCGCGCGTGGCCAACGATGATTCCATGAAGCCCGACGACCTTCACGGGCACGCCGCGACCGCCTCTTGCGCCGGATGTGGGTCGCCCGCCGCGCTCAAGACCACCCGGCGCGGCGGCCGCACTGGACCGGCGCGCGGCGATCGCCTACCCAAGGCGCGAG
>CAZUVG010000251.1:0-5052 GCA_964623765.1 uncultured Roseicyclus sp. | reverse complement strand
CGTGGCGCAGCGCCGCCTCGCGGATCAGCCGCTTGAAGTAGAAGATCTCGTCGGCCAGCCTCACCGGGTCTCCGTGGCGGAGGTTCAGTTCGATCTGTCCGGCGCCGCCCTCCTGCAGGATGCCGTCGATCTCCAGCCCCTGCGCCTCGGCGAAGTCGTAGATGTCGTCGATGACCGGGCCGTATTCGTCCACCGCGCTCATCGAGTAGGCCTGACGCGCCGCCGCCCTGCGGCCCGAGCGACCCATGGGCGGCTCGATCTCGCGGGCAGGGTCGGTGTTGGGCGCGACGAGGTAGAACTCCATCTCGGGGGCTACGATCGGCCGCCAGCCGCGTTTCTCGTAGAGCTGCACCACCCGCCGCAGGACGTTGCGCGGCGCGTACGGCACCGGGTTTCCCTGCTGGTCGTCGATGTCGTGGATCACCTGCAGCGTCCAGTCCGCCGTCCATGGCGCCGGCATGGCCGTGGAGTAGTCCGGCGTCAGGATCATGTCGGGCTCGGTGAAGCCGCCCGACATGGCCTCGTCCGCCCAGTCGCCGGTGATCGTCTGGAAGAAGATCGAGTTCGGCAGGTAGAACCGTGCCTGCTGCGCGAACTTGAGCCCGGGCATCGCCTTGCCGCGCGCCACGCCGGCGATGTCGGCCACGATGCATTCCACCTCGTCCACGGAGCGGCCGCCGAGAAAGGTCTGCGCCACGGGCGGCAGGCGGCCGATCAGTTCGGTCATCGGGCTCATGTGCGGGCCCTCTCGCGGGCGAGCGTTTCGGGCAGGGACGTGGCGGGCGCGCCCGCCAGCACGTCCGCGATCCAGTCGCCGAAGGCCGCGTTGTCGGTAGGGCCGTCGAGGCTCTTCGCCGCCGCCTCGACCAGCGGGCGGTCGATCGCGTCCGAACGGTGCGCGACAAGGCCCTCCATCACGCCGCGCCCGAACTCGGGGTGAGGCTGGACGGTTAGGGTGCGCTCCCCGATGGCGAGGATCGCGTAGTCCGTCATCTCGCTGTCGCCCAGCACCGTCGCGCCCGGTGGAAGCTCCACCACCTGGTCCTGGTGCCAGGCATGGAGCGAGACCTCCCGATCCCCCAGCCGGTAGCGCCGCCGCCCGATGGCCCAGCCGCCGGGGTATTTCACCACGCGCCCGCCCAGCGCCTGGGCGACGATCTGGTGACCGAAGCAGATGCCGACGAGCGGCTTTTCCACGGCGTGGATCGCGCGGATCAGCTCCTCCAGCGGCGGGATCCAGGGATGGTCCTCGTAGGCGCCGTGGCGCGAGCCGGTGATGAGCCAGGCGTCGGCCGCCCCGGGGCCTTCTGGGAAGACCATGTCGACCACGTCGAAGACGCGGAACGCGAAGCCCCGGCCGCCGAGAAGCCGGGCGAACATGTCGGAATAGGCCCCTTCCTGCGCCGAGATCGCCTCGGGCACGTGGCCGGTCTGCAGGATGCCTATGATCATGGAATGCTCGCTGGTTTCTGCCGAGAAGCTAGGCTCGGGCGCGGGTCTGCACAAGTGTGGCACCGTTCCGTGCTCCGGGGGGTTTGTTCGCGGGGCGGTTCGTGGTGTTCTCGCCCGTGATCGGTAAAGGAGGACGCCATGAAGGTCGGTATCGTGGGCGCAGGCATGGTCGGTTCGGCCGCGGGCTTCGCGCTGATCATGCAGGGCAAGGCGGGCGAGGTCGTCTTTGTCGACATTAACGAGGCGCGCGCGCGTGCCGAGGCCGAGGACATCGCCCATGCCGTGCCCTTCGCGGCCCCCGCCGTGGTACGTCATGGTGCCTACGCCGATCTGGAGGGCGCCGGTGTCGTTATCCTCGCCTGCGGCGTCTCGCAGAAGCCGGGGGAGACGCGCCTCGCGCTGCTGGAGCGGAACGCGGAGGTGTTCCGCGCCGTGGTGGGCGAGGTCATGGCCGTCTGTCCCGAAGCGATCCTGCTCGTGGCCTCGAATCCCGTGGACATCATGGGGCAGATCACGCAGGCGATCTCCGGCCTGGCCCCTGGACGCGTGATCGGCTCGGGCACCATTCTCGACACCGCGCGCTACCGCTGGCTGCTGGGCCGTCACCTCGGAATCTCGCCGAAATCGGTCCACGCCTACGTGCTTGGAGAGCACGGCGATTCGGAGGTGCTGGCCTGGTCCAACGCGCGCGTGGGCTCGGTCGCGCTGACGGAATTCGCGGCCCAGATCAGCTCGGCCCTCACCCGCGACGTCCGCGAGCGGATCGACCGAGGCGTGCGTAACGCGGCCTATACCATCATCGAGGGCAAGGGCGCCACCTGGTACGGCATCGGCGGAGGGCTGGCGCGGATCGTCGGCGCGATCGCGGGCGACGAGCAGGCGGTTCTCTCCGTTTCGACGGTCGAGAAGGAGGTGCTCGGCGTGCCCGATGTGGCCCTGTCGCTGCCGCGCGTGGTGGGAGCCGAAGGCGTCACCGCCACACTCTGGCCGACGCTCGACACCGAGGAGACGGAAGGCCTGCGCCGGTCGGCCGAAATTCTGAAGGAGCGTTTCGCACAGATCCCGCTCTGAGCCCGTCGGCGCGCATGATCCTGACCGCGCTGCGCGGCGGGGGCCGTTCCTCAAACCACGTCGAGGTAGAGCTCGGTCCTCTCTTCCGCGGAGAGATCGGCCATGTAGTGCAGCTCCTGCCGCTTGGTGGCGAGGAGGTTCTCCTTCAGGGTCGGCGCGAAGATGCGGTCGATCTCGGGGCTCTCGGCGAAGGCCGCGATGGCCGCCTCCCATGTCGCGGGAAGCTGGGGCAGGTTCTGTGCATAGGCGTTGCCGGTCACGGGCGGAGGCCGGTTGACCTTGTCCTCGAGCCCGTTGAGCGCTGCACCCAGGACGGCAGCAAGGAAGAGGTACGGGTTGATGTCGCCGCCCGCGACCCGGTGCTCGATCCGCCGGGCCGAGGGCCCGCCCGAGGGCACGCGGAGCGCCGTCGTCCGGTTCTCGTGCGCCCAAGCGATGCCCGTGGGCGCATGCGCGCCGGGCACGAGGCGGTCGTAGCTCGTGGCATGCGGCGCGAAGACCAGCATGGAGCCGGGCATTGCCGCGAGACAGCCCGCGATGGCATGACCCAGCCGGTCGGCACCGCCTTCGCGGCGCTCGTCGAAGATGTTCTCCCCGCCGGTGTCGAGGATCGAGAAATGCACGTGCAGCCCGTTGCCAGCGTAGTCGGGATAGGGCTTGGCCATGAAGCTTGCCGCCACGCCGAACTGGCGCGCCAGCCCCTTGACGAGCAGCTTGAAGAGCCAGGCGTCGTCGGCGGCCTTCAGCGCGTCGGCCTGGTGCATGAGGTTGATCTCGAATTGCCCCGGCCCCGCCTCCGATATCGTCGTGTCCGAAGGGATGTCCATCGCCTCGCAGGCCTCGTAGAGACTGGTGAAGAACTGATCCCAGGCGTCGAGTTGGCGCAGCGCCAGGATCTCGGCGTGGTGGCGTCGCTTGCCGGAGCGGGGGGAGGGCGGCACGCGGGGCGCCGCTCCCCGGTCGTCGATGAGGTAGAACTCCAGCTCGGTCGCCACCACGGGCGTGAGACCGCGGGCGCGGTAGCGGTCCATGACGCGTGCGAGCGCCTGCCGCGGATCGCCGTCGAAGGGGCGGCCGTCCTCGTGAAACATCCATATCGGCAGGAGGGCTGTGGGTGTCGTGAGCCACGGCACCGGCAGAAAGCCGCGCTCGGTGGGCATCAGCACACCGTCCGGATCGCCCGCGCGGAAGACGAGCGGACTGTCGTCGATATCCTCGCCCCAGATGTCGAGGTTCATCACCGAATAGGGAAAGCGCGTGCCCTCGTCGAGCACCTTGGCGGCGAAGCGCCGCGCGATGCGCTTGCCCCGCGGCTGGCCGTTGAGGTCGGCGGCCACGGTTCGAACCGAGGCGATCTCGGGATGGTCGTCGAGCCAGCTCACCGGATCACCTGCGGGCGGTAGCGCAGGCGTGGACGGGCCTCCCGCGGGAGATGTCTGTTGAGCCGGCCGTTGATCGCACCGAAGAGCGCGATGATGAGGAGCGTGAAGATCACGAAGTAGGCCGCTGCGATCGGGTAGGGGATGAAGGGGTTGAAGGTCCGGTCCGCGAAGTAGCTCGCGTAGTAGAGCGCATCGCCCTTCTGCTGGAAGGCGGGAAAGGACGAAAAGTAGACGAGCGCGGTTGCGTGGAAGAGAAAGATCGCCTCGTTGGTGTAGGCAGGCCAGGCCAGCCGCATGGTGGTGGGGAAGACCACGCGGCGGAACTTCTTCCAGCCCGAGAGACCGTAGGCGTCGGCAGCCTCCAGATCGCCCCTCGGCACCGCGCGCAGGGCGCCGTAGAAGATCTCGGCGGAATAGGCGGAGGTGTTGAGGAACAGTACGATCAGCGCCCCGAGCCATGCGCGGGCGAACCAGCGGGTCTCGGCCTCGATCGCCACGCCGAGGAGACTGAACTCCACGCCCACGCGGGGCAGGAGGACGAAGGCCTCGTAGGCCATGAAGAACTGGATGAAGAGCGGCGATCCGCGGAAGACGAAGACGAACCACTCCGCAGGCTTGCGCAGGAGCGTCTTCGGCGAGTTCTTGGCAACCGCGAGCGCCAGGGCGAGGAAGAAGCCGAGCGTGAGCGCGAGCACGGCGAAGTAGACGTTCCAGATCATGCCCGAGCCGATCAGCACGACCTGCTCGCAGACCGATACATCCGCGCGCGGCAGGAGCCTCTCGCCCATCCCGAGCGCACGGAGCGCATAGGCCTGGAACGCCTCGGCGCAGGTCATCTCGCAGGCCCCGCGACGGAGCGGAAATCTCTTGCAAGAGATTTCCGACGCCCTTGCAAGGGCGTGGCCAGAGCCTTGCAAGGCTCTGGCGCGTCTTGTTGCCACGGCCGAGCGCAGGCGTGGTGAGGCCATGCACGGGTGACGAGATCGCGGCGCCGACGGTGATCCGGTCGTGCAGCCTCTCCCTTCAGGTCTGCCTGTGTGCGGCCAACCCGAATGCCCTGAACCGCCGGGCCGGAGCCAGCCCCGACGTTCCTCTGCTGCATGGATTTCACGCTGGCGCCCCTCATGCCGCGGCCCTTCGCATCTCC
>CAZUVG010000250.1:0-5061 GCA_964623765.1 uncultured Roseicyclus sp. | reverse complement strand
CCGATCTTGCCGCCCAGCTTTTCCTGGATGTAGGGCGCGGCGGACAGGTGGTCGGCATGGACATGGGTCTCGATCAGCCACTCGACGGTCAGGCCCTTCTCCTTGACATAGGCGATGATCGCATCGGCGCTGTCATAGGTGATGCGGCCGGCGGCATAGTCGATGTCCATGACGCTGTCGACGATGGCGCAGCTGTCGGAATTGGGGTCCTTCACGACGTAGGAGATCGTGTTGGTGGCCGGGTCGAAGAACGGCTCGACCTCGGGATGGACGTTCATGTTCACGGGATAGTCGGTCATTTTCACTCTCCTCCGGATGGTGTCACGAGGTTGCCGTGGCCTTGGGCCGCGACAGGGATTGCAGGAAGCGGGCGCCGAAGATGCCGGCAAGCATTGCGCCCACGAAGATCAGGACCTCCGGCCGGCCGGTGCCGAGCGCGGGCAGCGCGCCGCCCGGGCAGAAGCCCGCGATGCCCCAGCCCACGCCGAACAGCGCGGAGCCGCCGATCAGGCGGGCGTCGAGGTTGCGGGCCGTGGGCACCTGGAACTTGCCCTCGAAGATCGGGCGCTGGCGGCCGAAGACGGCCTTGTAGCCGAAGAAGGTCACGATCAGCGCGCCGCCCATGACGAAGGCAAGCGAAGGGTCCCAGGTGCCCGCGACGTCGAAGAAGTTGATGACTTTCGCGGGATTGGCCATGCCGGAGACGACGATGCCGGTGCCGAAGATCACGCCGATGAGATAGACGAAAATCAGGTGCATCTGTTCACCCTCCGATCACGTGGCGGACGACGAAGACGGTCGCCGCGGTGGTTGCCATGAAGGTCAGCGTCGCCGCAATCGAGCGCGGGGACAGCCGCGCCATGCCGCAGACGCCGTGCCCCGAGGTACAGCCCGACCCGTAGGTCACGCCCGCGCCGACGATGAGACCGCCCACGATCAGCATCGGGGTGGAGACCGGCACCGTGATCTCGGGCATGCCGCCGGTCACGAGCCAGTAGACGGACGGACCGGTCACCATGCCGAGCAGGATCGCGATGCGCCAGCTCGCGTCATGGAGCGAGGCGGGCGCGAAAATGCCGGTCAGGATGCCGGTCGCGCCCATGACGCGGCCCAGGGTCAGCATCAGCAGGACGGCGGCGAGCCCGATGAGGACGCCGCCTCCGAGCGACTGGAACGGTGTGAAGGCGGTTTCGATCATGCGGCTCTCCTCTTGCGCCACGCGGCGCGCATTTCGTGTGTCAGAGTCATGCTCAATGGCTCCTTTCCTGTTCGCTGGAGGATGAATACCGATTCTGGCAGCGCCAATCAGTGATCTAGTCACACAAGTCGAAAACGTCGGCGCAGGCCTTGATTCACCTCAAGCGAGAACGCCCGGCGCACGACGCGCGGCATTGCCGCAAACTTCTGGAAAAACGACGAAACGCGTGCAGGGGGCCGTCAGCTCTCGGCGAGCTTCCTGAGCGCGTCGCAGTCAACGATTTCGACGGTTCCGCGGCCGAGGGTGACCCAGCCGCGGCGCTGGAACTCGGCGAGCTGGCGCGAGATCACCTCCCGCGCCGTGCCGAGCTCGGCGGCGAGCTGGGCGTGCGTGGCCTTGAGCACGCCGGTATCCGCACGCTGCACGATCTTCTGCGCGAGGCGGATGTCCATGCGGCGGAAGGCGATGTCCTCGATCACGTGGAAAAGGTCGGTCATCCGCCGGGAATAGGCGGTGAAGACGAAGGTGCGGAATTCCTTGGACGAGGCCAGCAGATCGTCGAAGACGGCGCGCGGAATAGCGGCGGCGGCGACGTCGGTCTCGGCCACGCCCTCGGCGGTGTATTCCTCGTAGGCGAGCATGCAGGCGGTGGTCATCACGCAGCTCTCGCCTGCCGTGACACGGTAGAGCACCACTTCACGCCCGCTTTCGGCCAGCTGTTGAACGCGAACCGTGCCCTTCAGCATCAGAAGCATGTTCTCGGGCGACTTGCCGGGGCCGAAGATCACCGTGTCGGCGGGTATGCGGATGACCTGCGCGCGATCGGTGAGGATCTCGCGCAGACGCGGCTCCAGCCGGCTCAGCCCCCGGAACCGGTCGATCCAGTTCTTGTCTTCCGCCGCGACGGCCATGGCGTGCCTCCGAAATCCGCGAGCCCTGAGATGATGCATCTAGTTTCGGCAGAGACAAGTTGCATCCCCGCCTGCCGCGGGGCGCGGGTGGACAAGCGCGATTTCCTGTCGATACTCGCTCGCAGGTCAAATACCGACAGGGAGAAAACCATGACCATGCGAAAGGCCGCCTTCGCCGCGGCACTCATGGCGTCGACGGCGCTGACTGCCGGCGCCGTCTCCGCCGAGACGCTGCGCTGGGCGCGTGCCGCCGAGGCGCTGACCCTCGATCCGCATTCGCAGAACGAAGGCCCGACCACAACGCTGATGCACCAGATCTACGAGCCGCTCATCGTCCGCAACATGGAAGGCGAGATGGAGGCCGCGCTCGCGACCTCGTGGGCGCCGTCCGAGGAGGACGGCAACGTCTGGATCTTCGAGCTTCGCGAGGGCGTCACCTTCCACGGCGGCGAGGAATTCGACAGTGCCGACGCGGTGTTCTCGCTGAACAGGGCGATGTCGGAGGCCTCGAATTTCAAGGAGCTGCTGTCCTCCGTCTCGGAGGTGCGCGCGACCGGCCCCTATACCGTTGAGATCGTGACCGAAGGGCCCAATCCCCTCCTGCCCAACAACCTCACCAACATCATGATGATGGACGAGGGCTGGGCGACGGCGAACGACGCGGTGGCGGTGCAGGACTACGCGGCCGGCGAGGACACGTTCTCGGCGCGCAACACCAACGGGACCGGGCCCTACGTGCTGGAAAGCCGCGAGGCCGACGTGCGCACGGTCCTGTCCGCGAATCCCGACTACTGGGGCATCGGGGAATTCCCGCTCGCGGCCTCGGAAATCGTCTTCACCCCGATCCAGAACCCCGCGACGCGGGTCGCGGCGCTGCTGACGGGCGAGGTGGACTTCATCCAGGACGTGCCCGTGCAGGATCTCGAGCGGGTCGCGGGCGCCGACGGCATCGACGTGATCACCGCGCCGCAGAACCGGGTGATCTTCTTCGGCATGGACGTGGGCTCGGACGATATCGAGAACGACAATGTCGAGGGCGCCAATCCCTTCGCCGACGTCCGCGTGCGGCAGGCGATGAACATGGCGATCAACCGCGAGGCCATCCAGCAGGTCGTGATGCGCGGCCAGTCCGAACCCGCGGGTGTCATCATGCCTCCGCCGGTCGCCGGCTGGACGGAAGAGCTCGACGCCTATCCGCCCGTGGACATCGAGGCCGCGCGCGCACTCATGGCGGACGCGGGCTACGGCGACGGGTTCTCGGTGCAGCTCGACTGCCCCAACGACCGCTACGTCAACGACGAGGCGATCTGCCAGGCGGCCGTGGGCATGCTCGCCCAGATCGGCATCGAGGTGAACCTGTCGGCGCTGCCGCGGGCGCAGCACTTCCCGCTGATCGCCAACGACGAGACCGACTTCTACATGCTGGGCTGGGGCGTTCCGACCTACGATTCGGAGTACGTCTTCAACTTCCTCTACCACACCCGCAACGAGGGCCGCGGCAGCTGGAACGGCACCGGCTTCTCCAACCCGCAGATGGACGAGATGATCGTCTCGCTTGCCTCCGAGGTGGATCTCGAGGCGCGCGACGAGACGGTGGCCCAGCTCTGGCAGATGGCGCAGGAGGAGACGATCTACCTGCCCATTCACAACCAGATCCTGAACTGGGGGATCGCCGACGGCTGGGAGACGGTCGTGGACGCCGACGACTCGGTGAAGTTCAAGTATTTCGAATCCGAGTGAGCGGCTTCGACGTCTGATTTCGCGGACCGGCGGCCGTGGGCTGCCGGTCCGTTTCTTTTCGGGATCGGAAAGTTGGCGGTCGCCATCACGTGCAAGTGACGCGCCGTGCGTGGCGTCCCGGCGCCAGATGCGTCAGCCTGATGCAGCCGGTGGCGTTGGGGCCGCTGCACGTGCCGATGAAAGGACCGACTCCCATGACACGCATCATGCTTGCGAGCGCGGCGGCCGCGATGCTCGCGCTGCCTGCCGCGTCCGAGACCTTCCGCTGGGCATCCACGACCGATCCCCAGTCGATGGACCCTCACGCGGTAAGCTCCACGCCCGTCCTCGGCTTTCTCAACAATGTCTACGAGGGTCTTGTGCGGCGCGGGCCCGGCATGGCCATCGAGCCCGCCCTCGCGACATCCTGGGAGCCGATCGGCGACGGCGAGGGCTGGCGCTTCACGCTTCGCGAAGGCGTGACGTTCCACGACGGGTCGGAATTCACGGCGGAGGACGTGCTGTTCTCCTACCAGCGCGCGGCCTCGGAGGAGTCCGACGTGCGCAGCTGGTTCGCGACGATCTCCGAGGTCGTGATTGTCGACGACTACACCGTCGACATCATGACGACCTCGCCGCAGCCGCTGTTCCCGGACTCGATCGCGAACTGGATGATGATGGATTCGGGCTGGGCCGAGGCCAACGACGCCGCGCGCCCCTCGCGCGATACCGAGAACTTCGCGACGCGGAACGCGAACGGCACCGGGGCCTTCTCGCTGGTGGAGCGGCAGCCGGACCTGCAAACGGTGCTGGAACCCTTCGAGGGCTGGTGGGGCGAGGCGGAGCACGGGATCAGCCGGGCCGTCTTCACGCCGATCCAGAACTCCGCCACGGCTGTCGCCGCGCTTCTCTCGGGTGAGGTCGACCTGATCGAGCCGGTGCCGGTGCAGGACGCCGAGCGCGTGGACTCCGCGGGCGACACGCGGGTCATCCGCGGCATCGAGAGCCGGGTGATCATGCTGGGCTTCGCCCACGATCACGAGAGGCTGCAGAACGGGGAACCGAATCCCTTCACCGACGCCCGCGTCCGCCGTGCCGTGGCGCATGCCGTCAACGTGTCCGCGATCCTGCAGACGATCATGCGCGGCTCGGCCGAGCCCGCGGCGCAGCTGGTGGCGGAGGGCACGAGCGGCTATTCGCCCATGCACGGCGTGAAGCCCGAGCACGACCCCG
>CAZUVG010000249.1:0-5091 GCA_964623765.1 uncultured Roseicyclus sp. | reverse complement strand
CGATGCTCGCCGGGACCGACGAGAGCCCGGGCGAGGTGGTCCTCTACCAGGGCCGCAGCTTCAAGACCTACCGCGGCATGGGCAGCCTCGGCGCCATGGCGCGCGGCTCGGCCGACCGCTACTTCCAGAAGGACGCGGCCTCCGACAAGCTCGTGCCCGAGGGCATCGAGGGACAGGTGCCCTACAAGGGGCCCGCGACCGCCGTGATCCACCAGATGGTCGGCGGGTTGCGCGCGGCCATGGGCTATACCGGCTCCGCCACGATCGACGAGATGCGCGGCCGCTGCCGCTTCGTCCGGATCACGGGGGCCGGGCTGAAGGAATCCCATGTCCACGACGTGCAAATCACCCGCGAAAGCCCGAATTATCAACCCGGGTGAAGGGCTTGCACGGCAAGGCTGAAACCGCATGACGCCGGGCGCGCGCCTATCGGCCGCGATTGCCATCCTCGATGTTTGGCATCGCGGCAGCCCGGCCGAGCAGGCGCTGACCCGCTGGGCGCGCGGCGCGCGCTATGCCGGGTCCAAGGACCGCGCGGCGGTGCGGGACATCGTGTTCGACGTCCTGAGAGAGATGGGCAGCGCAGCTGCGGCTGGCGGGGGCGCCGACGGCCGCGCGCTCGTGCTCGGGCTTTTGCTCCTCCGCGGCGGGGACCCGGCGGCGCTCTTCACCGGGCAGGGGCACGCTCCGGATCCGCTTTCCGAGGACGAACGCGCGCGACTCGAAGCGCCCCTGCCGCCGCCGGACCCGGTGCGGGACGTGCCCGAATGGCTGCGGGAGGACATCGGCGGCCGGGCACCCGATGCGGAGGGCCGCACGGCGCTTTTCGAGGCGCTTTCGACCCGGGCGCCCGTCTGGCTGCGCGTGGCGTTGCGACGGGGCAGCCGGGCCGTGGCGCAGGAAAGCCTCGCCGCCGAGGGCATCGAGACGCGCGCCGACCCGCGCTGCGACACCGCGCTCGAGGTCGTGGCAGGCGCGCGGGCTCTGCGCCGCGCCAGCGCCTACCTCGACGGCGTGGTCGAATTGCAGGACCTCTCGCCGCAACGCGCCGTCGCCGCCGTGACATGGCCGGGGGAGGGCACGATCCTCGATTTCTGCGCCGGGGGCGGCGGCAAGGCGCTGGCCATCGCCGACCGCACGGGAGCGCGGGTTCTCGCCCACGACGTCTCCCGGCGACGCATGTCCGACCTGCCCGGCAGGGCCGCGCGCGCCGGCGTCGACATCGCCTGCCTCGCGCCGGGAACGGCCGGGGGGCGGGCACCGTACGACGCGGTCCTTGTCGACGTGCCCTGTTCGGGCTCGGGCACGTGGCGCCGCGATCCCGAGGCGAAGTGGCGCCTCACGCCCGAAGGTCTCGACGACCTCTGCCGCGCGCAGGCTGGCATCCTCGACGAAGCGGGGAAGCTGGCTGGCCCGCGCGGGCTGCTCGTCTACATGACCTGCTCGCTTCTGCCTCGCGAGAACGAGGCGCAGGTGGCGGCCTTTCTCGCGCGGACACGCGGCTGGCGGCTGGCTCGGTCGCACACGGACACGCCGCTCACCGCCTCGGACGGGTTCTACACCGCGGTGCTCGAACGGGGATGATGCCCCCGGGCGCGCATGGGGTATTCCCGGCATTTTAAGCGTCGTTTAAGGTTTGCCGAGGATGATCGCCTGTGAACGGGTGTCACCGGATCGGATGGGCCGCGGATGAGCGACAAGGCGGACACGCCCCTCGGGGCCATGCGCATGTGGGCCGGGCTGTCCTCCCAGCCGGCAATGCTGCTGGGCCTCGGCCTCGTCTCGGGGCTCGCGGCATGGCTCGCCCCGCCGCCGGCACCGAGCTTCGTGCTCGCGGCCGTGGCCGGGGGATGCCTTGCCGCCGGCCTGATGCTCGGGGTCTGGTCCGCCGCCGCCCGTCGGCGCGAACGGCTGGCCCTGCGCCGCGCGATCGGGATCGTGCATCACGACCCGGCCCCGGCCTTCGTCACCGGCGCCACGGGCGCGGTACTGGCCCAGAACGCGGCCGCCGAGCGCCGCTTCGGCGACCGCTCCGGCCAGTCCCTGTCGCGCGCCGTCGCCTCGATCCTTCCGAACGCCTCCGCGGTCGTCTTCCGGACCGAGGCCGCGGTCGGCCGGCGCCCGTCGGTTCAGGAGACGGTCGTCACGCCGCGCGGCGCGGTGCGCCTCGTCGCCCTGCGCCTTCCGGGCGGAATCCTCTGGCGTCTCGAGGACGGCGGCGACGAGGCCCGCGCGGGCGCGGGCATCGGCCTGCCCATGCTGGTCGCAAGCCACGCCGACGCGGTCCTGTCGATGAACGAGGCCATGTACGCCCTCCTTGGTCGGCGCTCCCCGGGGCTTGCCGATATCTTCCCCGACCTGCCGCTGGTGCCCGGGCGGCGGACGCGGATGCTGGCACTCAACGGCCCGATCGAGGTTGTGCCGATCATCGTCGCAGCCCGCGATGGTCGGCGCGAGATCTACGCCGTTCCGGGCCTGGCCGAGCCGCCGGCAGCCTCGGTGGCCGCACGGGCCTTCGAGGCGCTGCCGGTCGCCCTCCTGCATGTCGGTGCCGAGGGACAGGTCATTGCCTCGAACCGCCAGGCGCAATCCCTTCTCGGGATCGATGCCGGCGAGCGCGGCTCGCTTTCGCATCTGGTCGAGGGTCTTGGGCGGCCGGTGCGGGACTGGGTCGCCGACGCGCTGGCCGAGCGGATTCCGCCCGGCGCCGAGGTCGTGCGCGCGCGCCGCCGACCGGACGAGCGGTTCCTGCAGATCTCGCTGAGCCGGATCAGCGACGCGACCGGCCCCTCGCTCCTTGCCGTGCTCCACGACGCGACCGAGCTCAAGACGCTCGAGCAGCAATTCGTGCAGAGCCAGAAGATGCAGGCCATAGGCGAGCTTGCCGGGGGGATCGCGCATGATTTCAACAACCTGCTGACGGCCATCACGGGCCATTGCGACCTTCTGCTCCTGCGCCACGACCAGGGCGACGAAGATTACGGCGATCTCGTGCAGATCAACCAGAACGCCAACCGCGCAGCCGGGCTCGTCGGCCAGCTTCTCGCCTTCTCGCGCAAGCAGACGCTGGAGCCCTGCGTGGTCGACCTCCGCGACACGATGGGCGAACTGATGCACCTGCTGAACCGTCTCGTCGGCGGCAAGGTGACGCTCACGCTCGGCCACGATCCGGCACTCCTGCCGGTCAGGGTCGACCGCCGTCAACTCGACCAGGTGATCATGAACCTCGTCGTCAACGCGCGTGACGCGATGCCCGAGGGCGGTACCGTGCGTGTGGAGACGCGCGTGGTCCGCCTGCGCGAGCCGCTGCGCCGCGACAACGCCGTTGTTCCGCAGGGCAACTACGTCACGATCCGCGTCCGCGACGAGGGTCACGGCATCCCGCCGGACAAGCTTGGCCGGATCTTCGAGCCGTTCTTCACCACGAAGAAGGTGGGCGAAGGTACCGGTCTCGGCCTGTCGATGGTCTATGGCATCGTCAAGCAGACGGGCGGCTACATCTTCGTCGACAGCGTCGTCGGCACGGGGACCACCTTCACGATCTACATCCCGGCCCATGACACCCCGACCGAGGCCGCGCTGCCGCCGCCCGCCGCCGCTGCGCTCAGGACGGGAGAGGGCACTGGCCCGGGCAGGGTCCTCGGCGCGGCCGCGCACGGGGCGGGGACCGAGGCGGCCGCTCAAGGGTCCGGGGACACGGACGCCTCCGAGGCCGCGCCGGGCGGCGAAGGTGCCCGGGCGATCCGCGCCGAGGGGACGGAAGATGACCGCCCGAGGCCGGAATCGGTGTCCTCGGCCCCGGCCCGCGCGACGGGCGCGGAGGCCATCGCGCAGGCCGGTCTTCCGGGAGCTGCCGTCCCGGAGACCGCGGAGACCGCCGCCCCGGAGCAGGCGGCCCGCGACGCGGCCATGGCAAACGAAGCCCCGTCCGGCGCGCCCGCGCGGGAGGTGGACGGCCACGATCCGCCGGACGGTGACACGGGCGTCGTGCTGCTCGTCGAGGACGAGGCGCCCGTCCGGGCCTTCGCGGCCCGCGCGCTGAAGCTGCGTGGCCACACGGTGATCGAGGCCGAGGATGCCGAGGCCGCGCTTGCGACGCTGCGCGACGCGGACCGCCGCATCGACCTGTTCGTCACCGACGTCGTGATGCCCGGCATGGACGGTCCGAGCTGGGTGCGCGAGGCCCTGCGCGAGCGTCCCGGGGTCAAGGTGATTTTCGTCTCGGGCTATTCCGAGGACGATATCGCCGAGATGTCGCATGACATCCCCGGCGCCGTCTTCCTGCCCAAGCCCTTCACGCTGGCCGAACTGACGTCGACCGTCGCGCGGCAGCTTCACTGAGACTCCCGCCACGGAGGTTCTCCCAGAGATCGAAATCGGCAACCGCCTCGCGCTCGAGCCGTTGGCGCAGTGCGTCCGGCATCTCGAGGTCGGCGTCTTCGGGCGATACGTTCAGCCGGTCGATCGTGACGGAGACGCCAAGGCGGCCCTCGAGGAAGGCCACGGCCTCGCCGAGGTGGTCGTGGCGGAACAGGTGATCGACCCCGAGCGACCCGTCGTCTCCGGCGAGGAACCGGGCCTGCCGGCCCACGCGTGCGTATTCGGGCGGCTCTTCCTCGAGCCAGGCGGCGACGAAATCGGCGAAGGAGAGTCCCTCGGTGGATTGCGGCCGTCCCTTCAGGGCCGGTCGCGAGCGGTAGCGGTGCCAGCTCGACAGCCACGAGACGGGCTCGCGCATCACCGCCACGAGCTCCATCGGCCGGGCGCCGTTCTGCTCGAAGACCCGCCCCAGCTGCCCGCGCCACCGCCGGACGTTCGCATGCCTCAGGCCCGGAGGATGCAGGATCGAGGCGTCGGCATGGGGCAGGAACGCCGTCTCGAGCGCCGTTGCCGCCGTCTTCGGCACCGCGAGAAGTACCAGTTGCGCCTCCCAGAACACAAGCATTCGACCTCGTCCCTTTCCGCGGAGGCGGCCATGCGGACCCGCCAATAACGTTTCCTTAACCTGACGGGATCAAGATGGACCATGCAAGATTCGACTTGAAATGTTCCCTTTTTGTTTGCTATCCAGCATGAGAACAAGAGGCGAAC
>CAZUVG010000248.1:0-5112 GCA_964623765.1 uncultured Roseicyclus sp. | reverse complement strand
CGGTCGTAGGGCATGTAGGACTTGACGATCTTCTGATCGGGCTCGCTGAGAACCTGCGTGCCGCGCGCATTGCGGATGAACTTGTTCGTCCGCTTGATCATCCCGTGCCGCTTTCCGGCCTGTGCCCCCATCACCTTCCCGGTGCCGGTCACCTTGAAGCGCTTCTTCGCGCTAGACTTGGTCTTCATCTTCGGCATTTCCGTCTCCTGGTCTCGTCGAACGGTTCGGGCGCGAGGAGGCATGCCGTTCAGGCCTGTCGCGCCGTTGGAGCGGGTCGCATACAGCCAAAGCCGCACCCGCGCAAGTCAGTTGAGGATGCGGGCGGCCACGAGGATGAAACTGTCGGGAACGTCGTTCCAGGCGAGGTCGCCGGCCTGCAGCGCCGCGTAGCCGAACAGCCCGGCCGCGACCACGAGCCCGAAGAGGCCCGCCGCCGGTCGCGTCCGCGACGCCCAGCCGGCCACCACCGAGGCGACGGAGAGCCCGCCGATCAGTGTCGCGGCAACGATCAGGATATCCGGCGCCACGGCCCGGTCACTCCGGGTCCGTGGCGTAGATCAGCCGCTCGGCGCAGGGCGCGACGCGCAGGATGTTCGTCGACCCCTGCACGTTGAAGGGGACGCCCGCCACGACGATGATCTGGTCCTCCTCGGTGGCGTAACCGCCCGAGCGCGCGGCACGTGCCGCGTTCACGACGGCGCCCTTGAAGCGGTGCTGCTCTTCGGTGACGTAGTTCACGATCCCCCAGGTCAGGCACATGCGGCGCGCCACGCCGATAAGCGGCGTCAGCGCGAGGATCGGGACCCGGGGCCGCTCGCGCGCCACGAGGGCGGCGGTCTTGCCGGACTGCGTGAAGCAGCAGATCGCCTTGATGTCGACGGTCTCCGCGATCTCGCGGGCGGCGGCCACGATGGCATCGGCCGTGGAATTGCGGTTGATGACCCGCGAGGCCTGCATGATGTCGCGGAAGTTCGTGTCGCACTCCACCTCGACGGCCACGTTGTGCATCGTCGTCACGGCCTCGACCGGATAGCCGCCGGCCGCCGATTCGGCGCTCAGCATCACCGCGTCGGCACCCTCGTAGAGCGCGGTCGCCACGTCGGAGACCTCGGCGCGGGTCGGCATCGGGCTCTCGATCATGCTCTCGAGCATCTGGGTCGCCACGATCACGGGCTTCGCCGCGGTCCGGCACCTGCGCACGAGGCGCTTCTGGATCGGCGGCACGGCATGGACGGGAAGCTCGACGCCGAGATCGCCGCGCGCCACCATGATCCCGTCGGACGCTGCGAGGATCTCGTCGAAGGCCTGGACTGCGGCGGGCTTCTCGATCTTCGACAGGATGGCGGCGCGTCCCTTGGCGAGGCCCCGCGCCTCCTGCACGTCGGCCGCGCGCTGCACGAAGGAAAGCGCCAGCCAGTCGACGCCCAGCCGGCAGACGAACTCGAGATCCCTGCGGTCCTTCTCAGACAGGGCCGCAAGCGGCAGCACCACGTCGGGCACGTTCACGCCCTTGCGGTTGGAGATCGGGCCGCCCGCGACAACCGTGCAGTCCGCGAAATCGGGGCCGCAATCGTCGACCCGCAGGCGCACCTTGCCATCGTTGACCAGAAGCCGCGCCCCCGGCTCGATCGCCTCGAAGATCTCCCTGTGCGGAAGCTGCACGCGCCGCGCATCCCCCGGTGTGGGGTCGAGGTCGAAGCGGAACGGGTCGCCGTCCTTCAGCTCGTAGCCCTCGCCGTTGGCGAAGGTCCCGCACCTGAGCTTCGGGCCCTGCAGATCGGCGAGGATCGCGATCGGCCGGCCAAGGTCCTTTTCCACCTGCCGGATCACAGCGTGGCGGGCACGGATCTCGTCATGGCCGCCGTGGCTCATGTTCAGCCGGAACACGTCCGCCCCGGCCTCGAAGAGCTTGCGGATCATGTCGTAGCCGTCCGAGGCCGGCCCCAGCGTGGCGACGATCTTGACGTTTCTCGCGCGTTTCATGCTCCGCTCGCTTCCTTGCCCGGTTTCGCGGCCCGGGCCGATGCGGGTCGGCCTCCGACGCCGTTACCGCTCACATGCCGGTCCGGGCCCCATTTGACCCATTCGCGGCCGCAGGACAACCGCACATCGCGCGACCCTTGAGGCCCTTCCCATCCGTCGCCGCCCGGCCTAGGTGCCTGCAGCAGACCGAAGCCCCGGATCCCGATGATTTCCGAGCCTTATCATATCGAGGGCGCAAGCCGAACCACGCGCTGGGTGATCACCTGCGACCATGCCTCGAACCGCGTGCCGCCGGAGGTCGCGGGCGGGGACCTCGGCCTGCCGCCCGAGGACATGGCACGGCACATTGCCTACGACGTGGGCGCTGCCGGTCTCGCCCGGGCGCTCGGCGCGGCGCTCGATGCGCCCGTGATCCTCTCGGACTTCTCCCGTCTCGTCATCGACCCCAACCGGGGCGAGGACGACCCGACGCTTCTCATGAAGCTCTACGACGGCTCGATCGTGCCCGCGAACCGCCACGCCGATGCCGCCGAGGTCCGGCGGCGGCTGGATTTGTTCCACCGGCCCTACCACCGCGCGCTGGAGCGGCTGATCGCGACGCGCCCGGCGCCGGTGCTGCTTGCCGTCCATTCCTTCACCCCGCAATTCCGCGACCGCCCGCCGCGGCCCTGGCACGTCGCCGTCCTCTATGCTGCGGACACGCGCCTCGCCCTTCCGCTCCTCGCCCGGCTGAGCGCCGAGCGCGACCTCTGCGTGGGCGACAACCAGCCATATTCAGGGCACCTGCCTGGCGATTCGCTCGACCGGCACGGGGTGCAGAAGGGACTTCCGCACGTGCTCGTCGAGGTTCGCAACGACCTGATCGAAACGCCCGAGGCGCAGGCGGAATGGGGCGCGCGGCTTGCGCCGATGCTTGACGCGGCGCTCCGGATTGCCGAGGTCTGAGGCGACCGACAGGAGGAGCGCGACATGGACGACCAGACCAGGCTCGAACTCGAGGCGGCGGCCTTCCGCAGGCTTCTCGCCCATCTCGACGAACGCCACGACGTGCAGAACATCGACCTGATGAACCTCGCGGGCTTCTGCCGCAACTGCCTCAGCCGCTGGTACCAGGAGGAGGCCGAGGCGCGCGGCATCTCCATGGACAAGGAGGCGGCGCGCGAAATCGTCTACGGCATGCCCTATTCCGAGTGGAAGGCGAAGCACCAGCGCGAGGCCTCCGCCGAGCAGCAGGCCGCCTTCGACAGTTCGCACCGGGACCACTGAGACGCCTGCGCCTTCGTGCTCCCGAAAAACGCGGGCGACCGTCGGATCGGGTCCGCCCGCGGTGCGGATCAGGCGGCCTCTTCCTCCGCGGCCCGCCGCACGAACGCCGGCCGTCCGGGCTCGCTCAGGTCCGGCGCGTGCACGTAGCCGCCGGTGTCGAAGTCGAGGATCTGCTCCGGCCGGTCGAGGCGGCGCTCCATGATGAACCGGGCCATGGCGCCGCGGGCCTTCTTGGCGAAGAAGCTGACGATGCGCGGGCCTTCGGGCTTGTCCTCGAGGAACACCGGCGTCTCCACCTCGAGGTCCAGCGCCTTGGGATCGACGGCCGAGAAATACTCCACCGAGGCGCAGTTCACGAGCGTCCGTGTTCCAAGCTCCCGCGCGTCCTCGTTGAGCCTCCGCGCCAGCCGGTCGCCCCACCAGTCGTAGAGATTCCGCCCGCGGTCCGTCTTCAGGCGGCTGCCCATCTCCAGCCGGTAGGCCTCGATCGCGTCGAGCGGACGCAGGAGACCGTAGAGCCCCGAGAGGATGCGCAGGTTGTCCTGCGCATGGGCCAGCG
This sequence comes from uncultured Roseicyclus sp., assembly GCA_964623765.1. GTDB lineage: Bacteria > Pseudomonadota > Alphaproteobacteria > Rhodobacterales > Rhodobacteraceae > Roseibacterium. The sequence continues at coordinate 1,304 of CAZUVG010000248.1, read as the reverse complement.
CGTCCGCGTCGAGGCTCGCGGCCTCCAGCCCGGCATAGGTGTCCCCCGCGAAGGCGAAGACGGCCGGGCGGCGGTCCGTGCGATCCTCGCCGAAGCGGGCGAAGCGCTCGGCGTTGAGCGCGGCAAGGTCCTTCGAGATGCCCATGAGCCGCATCAGGTCGCCCGGCCCGAGCGCCCGCGCGACCCGGGCCAGTGCGTCGGCATCCGCCTGGAACCGCGGCTCGGTCATCTCCACCTCGCGCGGGCTCCAGTCGAGGCGCTTCGCGGGGGAAATCACGGTGAGCATGGGCGATCCTCCCGAATCGGACATTGGCGTGTGCTGCCGTGCGCTTAGCCCGCCTCGCGCAGCACGTCCAGAAAGGCATCCGCGAAACGTTCGGCGCGGCGTTCGCCAAGCAGTTTCTCGACCGTGCCGCGGTCGGTCGGACGCATGTCCGCCAGTTTCGCAAGCTGCGAGGACGAGCAGGACAGTGGCTTGTCGAGGCCGGTGTCGCCACGGGCGAGATCGGCCTGCACGGACAGGAGCCGGTCGTAGATCGCCCCCGCCCCGCGCCCGGCGAGCTTGCGCCGCGCGGGATGGGTCAGCACCGCGGCCTCCCCCGTGACGACGGCGAGGAACTGCGCGCCGTAGCGCTCCAGTTTCGTTGCGCCCACGCCCGAGATGCGCGCCATGTCGTCAAGGCTCTGCGGCCGGGTCTCGGCCATCTCGATCAGGGTCCGGTCGTTGAAGATCACGTAGGCCGGCACGCGCGCCTCTTCGGCCAGCGCCCGGCGTTTCGCCTTCAGGGCGGAGAGGAGCGGCGCGTCCTCCTCCGACACCAGCGCCTTGGCGGCGGGGCGTCGCACGGCCTTTGCAAGCGTGTCCCTGCGCAGCGTGATCGCCGCCTCGCCGCGCAGGACCGGGCGCGCGCCCTCGGTCAGGCGCAGGGCGCCGTGGCGCGCGGGATCGGGCCGGACGAGGTCGTGGCCCATCATCTGCCGGAACACCGCCTGCCAGCCCCTGCGGTCGAACTCGGTCCCGACACCGAAGGTCGGCAACCGGTCGTGGCCGCGGTCGCGGACCTTGTCGGTTTCGGTCCCGGTCAGGATGTCGATCAGGTGCCCCGCGCCGAAATACTCGCCCGTCCGCAGGATCGCCGACAGCGCCTTCTGCACAGGTGTGGTCGCGTCGAAGACCGCGGGCGGACTCGCGCAGAGGTCGCAGTTGCCGCAGGGCTCCGAGGTCTCGCCGAAATACGCGAGCAGCTTTTGCCGGCGGCAGGAGGTCGCTTCCGCCAGTCCGAGGAGCGCGTTCAGCCGCGCGT
>CAZUVG010000247.1:0-5135 GCA_964623765.1 uncultured Roseicyclus sp. | reverse complement strand
GCTTCATCTCCTTGTAAAGCACGCAGCCCGAGAATTCGGCGGTGCAGGAGGACACGAGGAAGTCGATGAACTCGGCCTTGAGCTTGGGCTCCATCCCCTCCCAGTCGATATGGTCCCAGTCCTCGTTCTTCTTGAAGTGCCCCTTGTTGGGGTCGGCCTGCATCTGCGCGATGAGCTTGTCCCAGTCCTCGCGGACGGGGGAGACGTCGATCGCGTCCATCTCGTCAAAATCGGTGGTGTAGAAGCGCGGCGTCAGAAGCGTGTTCTGCATGGCAAGCGCGGTTGCACCGTCGCTGTCGACCACGGGCTGGTGGTTGGGGGCCGCAAGCGCCTCCTCGACGGTGGCGGCGTCGGCGGAATGGCTGATCTGGTCCTTCATACCGAAACCTCCTCGGAGAAGCTGAATTCGCACAGTTCCATGAACTCGAAGTCGCCCGTGGCGCGGGTCCAGATCTGCTCGAGCCTGGAGGCGCGGGTGATCGTCGCCGTGCGTTCCTCCCGCACGACCTCGCCGTAGGGTGCCATCACGGGCGCGCCGTGGACGAGCACCTCGTCACCGGGGTTGATCGTGGCCCCGTTCAGGAACTTCACATGCGCATGCAGGCTGTCGAAGCGGTGGCTCACCTCCACCTCGCAGGGCGCCTCCTCGCGCTCTCTGGTAATCCATCCCATCGGTCATTCCTCCAGGAGACGGGCAAAGACCGCCTCGTTGTCCGCCCCGAAACCGAAAAGCTCGGCCCGGAAGTCGGTGTGGTCATCCCTGAGCCCGATGCGCCCGTCTGAAAAGCGCACCAGCCGGATGGGCTCGGATGCATCGAGGCCCACGGCCCCACGCTCGCGTTCCAGCACGCGATGGATACCGGCCACGAACCCCCCCTCTTCGGGTCCGAAGTCGGCGATGAGCATTCCGCTTTCGTCGAGCACGCGGGCGGAGCCGTCCATATGCCCGAAGATGCGGATCACGCGTTCCTGCACCACCGGTGCCTCCTCCAGCGAGGGCGGCATGGCCGCCAGCGGGCGGTCCGTGATCCGTGCATAGGAGACGATGATGAGGACACTCACGCAGAGGATGAACATGGCGCGGACGAGGATGGTGGGGACCATTTCCTTGTCGCGCTTGACGAGCTTCTTCTCGGCCGAGGTCAGGGGCATGGTCAGGTCCTCCTCATTCCGCCGCCACGGGTGCCGCTTCGGGCACGCGCTCGATCACGGGTTCGGCGACCGCGGTTTCCGCGGCGTCGGCAAAGAGCTTCGCCACCGCCGCCGCATCGCGGATGCAGCGCAGCGCGGGCTCGGTGTTCTTCATCCGCCACGGGCGGACGTGGGGCCAGGTGAGGACGTAGGACAGGCGCACGCGCCCGTCGGAATTGTCCATCTCCAGCGCGATCGTGCCGGTGCCGTTCTTCCGGAGCGCAAGGTTGGCGTTGTTGATGCGCCGGAAGGGCAGGTTCAGCGTCATGGTCAGCGCCGCGCCGATCCGCATGGCGATGCGCTTGTTGGTGATCGTGTAGACGGTCGACCTGGCCTGGACCACGCCCACGATCAGCAGAAGCGCGCAGACGATGGCGCCCAGCGCCAGGAAGAAGGAGGCGGCGGTCGCGCTCTCCGCCCAGCTTTCGGTCGCGGCGCCGCCGGTCGTCCGCCAGGCGAACAGGAAGACGAAGTAGCCGGCCACCCACCAGAAGCTCAGCGCCTCCTTGGTCAGCTGCCACCAGTCGGGCTGTCCCTGCCAGAGGATGTGCTCACCCTCCGGCAGGTTCTCGGGAAGTCCACGGACGGGCTCGGTCTGAAAGTCGTCGTGGTCGTGCATCGGTCGTTACTCCTCGTGTTGTCGCGCTGCGCCGCTCAGAGCAGCGGCTCGACGCGGTCGTCCGAGGCGTAGAGGATGCCTCCGCCATAGTATGCGGAGATCTTCTCTTCCTCGAGCTTGGTCACCTGGTTGGGGGACCGGGTCTGCGGCACGCCCGCGAAGTGCTTGCCGAAGATCGCGAAGACACGGACGCGGTTGGACATGATCCGGCAGAAGTGGATCGGGACGAGCCGGGTGCCGCCGCCATGCTCCTCGTCGAGTTCCACCTCGAGGTAGCGGACAAGCTGTTCCGGCGCGTCCACCCACATGTCCGAGATCGTGCCCACGATCTCGTCGTCGCCGGCCACCAGCGGCAGGCCGCGCGGGTCACGGCCGGCGGAAACCCGGTAGGCCTCGGTCTGGCCCATCGGCACGATCTTGGGGTGGCCGTGGCCGTCGAGTTCCGGCACGTCGCCCCGCGGCGTCCATGACGCAGGGCCGACACCGTCGGCCAGCGGGTTGCCCGTGGGTTCGAACGGGTAGCCCCCGCCCGCGGCCCAGTCGACTTGCTTCATGGCGAGGTTGTCGCGGCGATGCGCGGCCTCGTTCTCGGACGAGGGGACCACGACCTCGCCGCGGCCGTGCGGCAGGGTGAAGGTCTTGGGATCGGGGACCGGGAAGGGCCCCTGGTTGGGCGAGGCGGTGCCGTCGGGGCTTTCGAGCGGATAGCCCTCGCGCATGTTCTCGGTCTGCAGGTAGTAGATCAGCAGGGCGAAGAAGATCCAGAACAGCCAGATCGAAAGGCTGGCGAGATCGAAGTTGCCGAAGAATGCATTTACCATTTTGGTGTCCTTTCGTTCCGGCGGCTCAGGTCGGCAGGTCGGCGAGCCCGATCCGGCCCGTTTCCCCATCGCGGTTGGTGGTCGTTGCGGTTCTGACGAGCGGCCCGAGGACCGCGAGCGTCACGAAGAGAAGAAGGATCTCGAGGTGGTAGACGACCGAGTAGCCGGTCGCCGGGTTGGACAGCGCCTCGCCCAGCTGGCCGTTCATGGCCATGCCGTTGACGACGTCGCGCACGCCGCCGCCGATGGCGGTCGACACGCCCGCCGCGGTAGCCTGCGCCGCGCCCCACGCGCCGAGCGCAAGGCCCCGGCCCGCCATGCCGGCAGCGGGCATCGTCATCGCCGCGGTCAGCGTCGCGACCGAGAAGAGACCGCCGCCGAAGCCGATGAGGCAGGCGCCCGCAAAGAACAGCTCGGTCGAGGACCAAGGGTTGGCGAAGATCACCGCCGAGAAGGCCGCAAGCCCGGCGAGTATGCCGCGCCCGGCCATGCGGTAGGGGTTCATCCCCGACGCCAGCCACTTCGCGGAGAAGGCGAAGCCGATCAGCGCGCCCGCGGCCCATGTCGCGGTCAGAAGCGTCGTCGCCGAGACCGACAGGCCGAGGATCTCGCCGCCGTACGGCTCCAGCAGGACGTCCTGCATGTTGAAGGCCATGGTGCCGATGAACACGACGGCCAGAAGCCGTCCGGCGGTCCCGCCGCTGGCGTAATCGTTCCAGGCATCGCGGAAGGACGGGCTGTCCGCCTCGCGCTCGGCCTTGGACATCGGGCGAACCCGCTCCTGCTTCCACAGCGCGATGACGTTGAGGACGACCGTGACGACCGCGGTGCCCTGCACGACCTGGATGAGCTCGATCGGCGTGAACTCCCGCAGGAGCCAGCCGATCACTATGGCCGAAACGCCCATGCCGACGAGGAACATGACGTAGAGCAGCGCGACCACGCGCGGCCGCGTCTCGTCGGTCGCGCGGTCGGCGGCGAGCGCGAGGCCCGCCGTCTGCGTCATGTGCATGCCGATCCCGGTCATCAGGAAGGCGATGCCGGCCAGCAGTTCGCCCGCGAAGGGGATGTCGTAGCGAACCTGGGTTACGTCGCCACCCAGCACGAGAAGCGCCGCGGGCATGATGGCGAGGCCGCCGAACTGCCAGAGCGTGCCGAACCAGAGATAGGGGATTCGCTTCCAGCCGATGGCGGACTTGTAGGTATCGGACTTGAAGCCCAGAAGGGCGCGGAAGGGCGCGATCAGCACCGGCAGCGCCACCATGGCCGCGACAAGGAACGCCGGAACCTGAAGTTCCACGATCATCACGCGGTTGAGCGTGCCGAGCAGCATCACCGCGGCCATCCCGACGGAGACCTGGAACAGGCTCAAACGCAGGAGCTGGCCGAGCGGAAGCTCGTCGCTGGCGGCATCCGCGAAGGGCAGGTAGCGGATGGACAGGCGCTTGAGCACGCTCATGCGCGATACTCCAGGCAAGTCGAGATGTAGAACCCGCGGGAGACGCGGCCGATCTGCGTGACCGAGCCTGTTCCCCCTTTCAGAGCCGTTTCGCGGGCGATGCGGCGCGGCGAATGGGGGATCATCGTCGGAGAGCGGTCGGAGCGCGGGAAGAGCTTGCCGGCCGCGAAGAAGGTCATCAGGAACGGCGTGCGCGGCGCGACGGTGAAGACGATGGAGTGACGCGTGCGCGTGGCGAGGTTGGCAATGGCCTGCCCCAGATCCGGCGCTTCGTAATAGATCATCGAATCCATCGCCATGACGTGGTCGAAGGCCCCCAGATCGACCGACAGCATGTCGCCGTCGACGAACGTGATCCGGGGGTGCAACCACTCGGGGATGCGCGCCCGCGCGATGGCGACAAGCTGGGGCGATATGTCGATTGCGACGACGTCGGCCCCGCGGCGCGCCAGTTCCTCAGTCATTGCGCCCGTGCCGCAGCCGGCATCCAGGACGCGGCGGCCCGCCAGGTCGTCGGGCAGGCGCGACAGCATGATCGCGCGCATCCGGTCCCGCCCCTCGCGCACGGTCTGGCGGATGCCCGAGACCGGCGCGTCGGAGGTCAGCCGCTCCCACGTGCGGGTGGCGGTGCGGTCGAAGTACTCCTCCACCCGGTCGCGCGTGGCGCCGTATGTCGGCGTGCCGACCATCAGTCGAAGCCCAGAAGCTCGAAGATATCGCGGTCTTCCAGCGGCGCGGGCGCCAGCGGATCGGTCCCGGCATAGAGCGTCTCGGCCAGCCGGATGTATTCCGCGCGGCAATGGACGATGTCCTCGTCGTCGGGCATCTCGAACAGCGTCTTTTTCTTGAGACGCGAACGCCGGATCGCATCCACGTCGGGCATGTGCGCGATACGCTTGAAGCCGACCGTGTCGCAGTAGCGATCGACCTCGTCGGTGTCCTTCGAGCGGTTGGCGACGCAGCCGGCCAGCCGGACGTTGTAGTTCTTGGACTTCGCCTGAACGGCGGCGATGATGCGGTTCATCGCGTAGATTGAGTCGAAGTC
>CAZUVG010000246.1:0-5145 GCA_964623765.1 uncultured Roseicyclus sp. | reverse complement strand
GCCTTCATCGGCTGCTCGAACTATCCCGAATGCCGCTACACCCGGCCCTTCGGCCCGCCGGGCATGGAAGGCGACGGGGCCGCCGACGGCATCGGGCCGGACGGCAGGATGCTGGGCGTCGATCCCGACACGTCGGAGGCCATCTGGCTCAAGACAGGGCGCTTCGGGCCTTACGTCCAGCGCGGAGAAGTGACCGAGGAGATCCCGAAGCCGCCGCGCGCCTCGCTTCCCAAGGGCTGGGCGGTGGAGCAGATGGACCTGGACCGCGCGCTGATGCTTCTGAACCTGCCGCGGAAGGTGGGCGATCATCCCGAGGACGGCGAACCCGTCGAGGCCGGGATCGGGCGCTACGGGCCTTACGTCAAGCATGGCCGCATCTACGCGAATCTGCCCGAGGTCGAGGAAGTGTTCACCGTCGGCATGAACCGCGCGGTCGAGCTGATCGCGGCCAAGGCCGCTGGCCGCGGGGGCCGCGGCGCCGCGGCTGCGCCGCTGAAGGAACTGGGCGAGCACCCGAACGAGGGCGGCCCCGTGCAGGTGATGAACGGGCGCTACGGGCCTTACGTGAAATGGGGCAAGGTGAATGCCACCCTGCCCAAGGATATCGACCCCCAGGACATCTCGATGGAACGCGCCGTCGAGCTCATCGCCGAGAAGCAGGCAAAGGGCGGCAAGGGCACGAAACGCTCGGGCGGGGCCCGGAAGAAGAAGGCGGGCTGAGCGCACCAGCCGCCGGCAAGGCGGCTGCACCGACGCCATGCCCTTGCAAAGTTGGCGACAACGCGCAGGCGGGCAGCTTCCCGCCCGCACCCGGGCCGGGGTCGGCATGGAACCGCCGGTTCCCGCCGCTTCGGCGTGGCATTTGGGTCACCCCCGCCGTCGTGTCGGGTTTCCCGCCATACCGCGCGTCAACCCGACTCGGGTATGCGGAAGCCTCGCGACGCTCGAATCCCGGATGTCCCGCATGCTTGCCAGAAACCGAAACACGCCCCTCACGCCGTCCGGCGCGGCCCCGACCCGCAGCGGTGCCGAGCACGACGCGGCTCCCCTCGGCGCAATCGAGCGGCTGCAGGAGCGCCTGCCGGCCTGGCCGTTCCGCGCCGCAGCCGCCGTCACCGCCCTGACGGCGGCATGGTTCGCCATGGTGCTTCTCGGCGGGCTGCCGCGCGGGGTCGTGGAGTGGATCGTGACGGGGATGTTCGCGGCCTTCGCCTATACCATGGGCTACATCCTCACGGTTCTCTTCGCCTGTCTCGTCGCCTGTGCATGGCGCTCCTCGACGCTATTCTTACTGGCGGGCGGCTTGGCGGCGTTCGGGCTTCTGGCAGCACAGGGGTCCGTCTGACGCAGCCCGCCCTTGATCTCGCTGGGAAAGCGGAAGAAACCGGGCGGACCCGGACAAGCTGCAGTTGGACGCCCATGACCGAGACGCGACAGGCGGTCGCCGCACCGCTCGCCCCCCGCCCCGAGATCCTCGACTTCCTGCTGACGCGCCGCTCGCGCCCGCCGAAGACGCTGGGTCCGCCGGTACCGGACCGCACGGCGCTCACGCCCCTTCTGCAGGCCGCCGCGCGCGTGCCCGACCACGGCAAGCTCGAACCGTGGCGCTTCGTGGTTCTGGAGCGTGCGGCCTGCGTGCGCCTCGCCGCGCTGACGGGAGAGATCGGCGAAGCCGAGGGACGTGATCCCGACGCGCTTGCCAAGGACGTCGCGGGCTTGGCCGACGCCCACCTTGTCGTCGCCGTGATCCTGTCGCCGAAGCCATCCGAGAAGATCCCGGCCTGGGAGCAGGAAATGTCGGCCGGTGCCGTGTGCCTGTCGCTCGTCAACGCCTGCCTCGCCGCGGGCTGGGGTGCGGGATGGCTCACGGGCTGGCGCGCGCGTCACCGTCACTTCTGCGAACGCGGCCTCCGCCTCGCGGAGCACGAGAGCGTTGCGGGCTTCGTCCACATCGGGACCGAGACGCGCCCGCCGCCCGAGCGGCCGCGCCCGGACATGGAGGCCATCGTCACCTGGATGGCGGAATGATCCTGAACGACTTTCTCAAGGCGCTTGGCCAGATCGCGGACAGGGCGTTTCTCGGCGTTCTCGCGGCGGGACTCGGGCTGACGATAGCTCTGCTCGCGGGGTTCTACCTCCTCTTCGTGGCTCTCGTCGGCTGGGTCGTGCCGGACACGTTCACCCTGCCCTGGATCGGCGAGATCACCTGGGTCGACGACGCGCTGACCTGGGCGGGCGTGCCGCTGATGCTGGTCATGTCCATCTTCCTCATGGTGCCCGTCGCCTCGGCCTTCATCGGCATGTTCCTTGAGACCGTCTCCGCGGCGGTGGAGCGCAAGCACTACCCGCATCTCGTCCCCGCGCGCCCCATAGGCGTCGTCGAGGGGCTGCTGGACGCGCTCAAGTTCCTCGGCATCCTCGTCGCCGTGAATCTCGTGGCGCTCGTGGCCTACGTCCTCGTCCCGCCCGTCGCGCCGTTCCTGTTCTGGATCGTGAACGGCATCCTGCTGGGACGCGAATACGCGCAACTCGTGGCGCTGCGCCGTTCCGATGCCGCGGGCGCGGCAGCCTTCCGGCGGCGGCATCGCCCGACGATCTTCGCCGCGGGCGTTCTGATGGCCGTTCCGCTGACGGTCCCCGTGGTGAACATCCTCGTGCCGATCCTCGGCGTCGCCACCTTCACACACCTCTACCACCGCCTCAGCGGGACGGCGTCTCCGGCGGCGGTGCGCCCAGCCCGAAGCGTGTGAAGAGGTCGATGTCCTCGATCGTGATGACACCCGAGAGGATCACGCCCGCGATCACCGCCCAGAGTCCCAGCGCCAAGCCCGAGGTCACGAGGACCCGGCGCCCGAGGTTGAACTTCGCCGGGGCCGAGCCGTGCGTCCCGCGCACCCGTTCGCCCGCCTCGTCCTGGCTGACGATCCGGACCTGCAGAACGATCAGGAGCGTCAGGAACCAGATGATCGCGTAGAGGACGATCCCCGTGACGATACCCATCAGACCTGCTCCAGTTCCACGAGCGTTCCGGTGAAGTCCTTCGGGTGGAGAAACAACACGGGCTTGCCATGGGCGCCGATCCTGGGCTCCCCGTCGCCAAGGACGCGCGCGCCCGCCGCCTGCAGCCGGTCGCGCGCGCCAAGGATGTCCTCGACCTCGTAGCAGATGTGGTGGATGCCGCCCGCGGGGTTCTTCTCGAGAAATCCCGCGATCGGGGAGTTGTCGCCCAGCGGGTGAAGCAGTTCGACCTTGGTGTTCGGCAGTTCGATGAAGACCACCGTGACCCCGTGATCGGGCTCGTCCTGCGGTTCGCCGACCCTCGCGCCGAGCGTCTCGCGATACTGCGCCGAGGCGGCGTCGAGGTCGGGCACGGCGATGGCGACGTGGTTGAGGCGTCCGATCATGCGTCTCTCTCCCGGCGGGCTTCTTGCGCACCGGCAACAGATATGGCGCGCGAAGGCCTCCGATGCCAAGCGGCAAGGGGCCGCGGGCTTAACGATTGCTCAACCCCGCACCTGTTGAATCGAAAGCACCGGAGAGGATTCGGCAATAACGTTGGAACGGTGGGGTGACACATGGGACAAGCGATCGGAAGGGGACACGCGATGGGCGGTGACGCTGACAGGATGGAGTTTCAGCCGCGGCCGACGGGCGCTCGGCCACTCCTGGGCCTCACCGTGCTGGTGGTGGAGGACAGCCGGTACAGTTCCGAGGCTATGCGGCTGATGTGCCTGCGCTCGGGCGCGCGCATCCGGCGTGCAGACTGCCTCGCATCCGCCCGGCGCCACCTGAACGTCTACCGCCCGTCGGTGGCCATCGTGGATCTTGGCCTGCCCGACGGCTCCGGCCTCGATCTCATCGCGAAGATGACCGTGGCCCGCCCCCGCGTGCCGATCGTGCTGGGCACCTCCGGCGCCGAGCGGGAGGAGGCGGCGCGCGATTGCGCAGATGCCGGGGCCGACGCCTTCCTGCCGAAGCCCGTCGCCTCCCTCGCAGCCTTCCAGTCCGCGATCCTCGAGCACCTGCCCGAGGCGCTGCGCCCGCAGGGCCCACGGGAGGCCGCGCTGGCGCAAGTCTCGCCCGACCCGGTCGCTCTCCGCGAGGATCTCGCGCACGCGATGGAACTCCTTTCGCTCGAGACGCCGCCGGTCGTCTACCTTCGCCGGTTCCTGCTGGGCCTCGCGCGGGCGGCAAGCGATGGATTGCTCGAGCGCTCGGCGCTGGCCATGGGTCCGGGCTTCGCAGGGACCGCCTGCCAGGAGATGCGCACCCTCCTTTCGCGGCGGATCGAGGCGCTTCCCTCGCCAATCTGATGCCGGCACCGGTGGCTGTACGGACCACGCGCGGCGCCCTGTCCTGCACGGGCCAGCCGTCGGGCGGCGCGACCTTCGGGTCTTGCCCCGCGTCCAGTTCTGACCTGGTCGCGATGTTGACGGCGTGAGGACTTGTTCACAGGCCACAATTCCAATTTCCGACATGAAGTCAGAAAATCTCGCCGAATTCCTCCAAAATAACGTGCAGATCCAACCTTTGTCCGGATCAGTCCCGCGGCACGACACGCAGGCCCAGCTCCATGAGCTGCTCCGCGCTCGGCTCGGACGGCGCGTTCATCATGAGGTCTTCCGCGCGCTGGTTCATGGGGAAGAGGATGACCTCGCGGATGTTCGCCGTGTCTGCGAGCAACATCACGATCCGGTCGATACCCGCCGCACAGCCGCCGTGGGGCGGCGCCCCGTAGCGGAAGGCGTTGACCATGCCGCCGAAGCGCTTGCGCACCTCCGCCTCGCCGTAGCCGGCAAGCTCGAAGGCACGGAACATGATCTCCGGCTTGTGGTTCCGGACCGCGCCCGAGACGATCTCGTAGCCGTTGCACGAGAGGTCGTACTGGTAGCCCAGAACCTCCAGCGGATCGCCCTGCAGCGCCTCGAGCCCGCCCTGCGGCATGGAGAACGGGTTGTGCGAGAAGTCCACGCGCCCCGTTTCATCGTCCTTCTCGTACATCGGGAAGTCCACGATCCAGGCGAAAGCGAAGCGGCTTTCGTCGATGAGGCCCAGTTCCCGCCCGATCTCGTCGCGCGCACGGCCCGCAACGCCCTCGAACTCGTTCGGCTTGCCCGCGAGGAAGAAGGCCGCGTCACCCGCCTT
>CAZUVG010000245.1:4262-5152 GCA_964623765.1 uncultured Roseicyclus sp. | reverse complement strand
GTGGACATGATCGAGATGCCGAGCGGCAACCGGATCATCCTCCTGTCGGAGGGGCGTCTCCTGAACCTCGGCAACGCCACGGGCCACCCGTCCTTCGTGATGTCGGCGTCGTTCACCAACCAGGTGCTGGCACAGATCGAACTGTGGACGCGCGGCGCCGACTACGAGAACAAGGTCTACGTCCTGCCCAAGAAGCTCGACGAGAAGGTGGCGAAGCTGCATCTGGAGAAGATCGGGGCGAAGCTGACCGTATTGTCCAAGGACCAGGCCGACTACATCGGCGTGCCGGCCGACGGGCCGTTCAAGCCGGAGCATTACCGCTACTGAGGCGCCAAGCGCCGGGAATCCCTTGCAGTTCGAAGGCCGCCGTGTCCGCCACGGCGGCCTTCTCGTTTTGCGACGTCCATCGGCGGGAACCGTCACCCGCTGCCGCACGTTATCCCTGATGGTCAGGGGCATCTAAGCCATTGTCGTTAATTTATTTTTCAGAGTTGCGTCGGAACGCATCTGTTTCAAGCGACGTTTCGTCCCGGTAGGCCGGCATGGCGGCCGGCGAGGAATCGGAGACGCGACATGAACTTCAAGGATCTTCTCGCGACGACCGCTCTCGTGGCGGTTCTCGCCCTTCCGGCCGGAGCTCAGAGCGACGACGGGAGCGACACGCAGGAAACCGGCGACGGCGTGGCCGTCGGCGGCGGACAGTTGATCGTCGAGCAGGACGACGCGGACGTCGATGTCGACGTGCCCGATCCGCAGGTGACCGTCGATCAGGCCAGGCCCGAGGTGACGGTGGACCAGGCCGCACCGGACGTCGTGGTCCAGGTTCCCGAACCGACCGTGAGGGTCGAGCAGCAGGCGCCGATCATCACCGTCGAACAGGCGCAGCCAAC
>CAZUVG010000245.1:0-4252 GCA_964623765.1 uncultured Roseicyclus sp. | reverse complement strand
AACCGTGACCGTGACGATCCCGGAGCCCGTGGTGACCATCCGGATGCCCGAGCCCGGCGTGGACGTCGAGACGGGCGAGTCGATGGTGGATGTCGAGATGCCGGAACCCACCGTGCGCTTCGTCCGGCCCGAGCCGAACATCCGGATCGAGCAGGGCCAGCCCAACGTCGAGGTGAGTTCGGCCGATCCGCAGGTCAACATCGACCAGACCGAAGGTGCCGACGTGGCTCTGGAGCAGGCCGAGGCAGACGTGGATCTCCGGCAGTCCGGCGATGCCGACATCGAGGTGACGCAGGGCGATCCGCAGGTAGAGGTCGACCCGGCCGAGGAGGCCGACGTCGAGATCGAACAGGCCGAGGCGCAGGTAGACGTGGAGCAGGACGGACAGGGCCAGCGGCAGATCGACGCCAACCTCGCCAACATGACGCCGACGGGCCTCATCGGTCTCGGGATCATGACCGACGGCGAGGAGATGATCGGCGAGATCGAGCGTGTGGTCATCGACGCCGAGGACCGTCTCGCGGTCGTTGTCGATGCCGGTGACATGGTCGACGCCGATGAGCACCAGGTGGCGATCATGGCCGGACAGCTGCGGGTGGAGCACGGCGACATCTACGTCTCCGATTTGACCCGGCAGGATATCGCCGACATGCCCGCCTACGAGGGCGAGGCGCAGGACCTGCAAGGCGGTGTCCGGCTGCGCGATCAGCAGGGCAGCCAGCAGAACTGATTCACCGGACGTGCCGCCCCGGCGGGTTCGCCGCCGGCGCGCAACATTCCGGAACGCGAAGGAAAGGTGAAAAAGATGCGACCCAGAAGCTTGATGCTGACGACAGCGCTTGCCGCGCTTGTTGCCGCGCCTGTCGCGGCGCAGGAGACAGGCAGCGCCCAGGCCGAACAGGGTGGGGAGCAGATCGGCGCCTACACCGTGGGCGAGTTGACGCGGATGCCGCTCGTGACCTCGGACGGCACCGAGGCCGGCCGCGTGGAGGCCGTGATCGAAGGACAGGACGGACTGCATGTCCTCGCGAACCTCGAGGACCGGCAGGTGGCAATCCCGCTTCAGAACCTCAGCCTCTCCGATAATGGCGGGGAACTGATGCTCGGAATGAGCATGGACGACCTGGACCGGATGGCCGCCTACGAGGGCGACGGCCAGACGCGGCTCGGCCAGGACGTGGAGATCGCGCAGGCCATGGGCGAAGGCGGGCAGGCCGGCTCGGGCGACAGCGCCGAAATGGAGGAGATGGAGACGACCGTCGTCGAGGGAACCGACGACGATGTGACGGTCGTGACCACCGCGCCCTCCGCCGTCGACCCCGCCGAGACCGGGGCGGCGGACGGACAGCAGACCCGGGACATGGCACAGGGCGATACCGGCCAGACCGGTCAGATGGACGGCGAAGAGACCGACATGGCGCAGGGCGGCACCAGCCAGGCGGGCGACCAAGAGACCGACATGGCCGAGGGCGATACCGGCCAGACCGGCGGCGCAAGCTCGGGTGCCCGCAATGACATCTCGCACTTTGCCGAGATGACCGTGGGCCAGATCCTCGGCATGGAGGTTTCCGGCACCGACGGCAGCGACGTCGGCGAGATCGACTACGTCTACCGGAATGCCGACGGGTACATGGCCGTGATCGGCATCGGCGGGTTCCTCGGGCTCGGCGAGCACACCGTGGCCTTGCCGCTCGGTGACTTCTCGATCAACGAGACGGGCGACGGGCTGGTGGTCGACGGCATGACCGAGGCCGACCTCGAGGCGATGCCCGAGATCGACGAGAGCGGACTGCAGAGCCTGCCCGACGATCACGTGATCGACGCCTGATCCTCTCCCGCAGGCGTGGACGGACCGCCCCGTGCGACAGCGCGCGGGGCGGTTTCGATTCTGGCGTCAGCGGCTGCGCCCGGGTTAGCTGGCGCCAGAGGAATCGGCGGGAGAGCAGCAGATGAGAATCGTGATTCACGGCATGGGTGCCATCGGCGGAGTCGTGGCGGCAGCGCTGAGTCGCGCGGGGCACGAGGTCGTCGGAATCGCCCGCGGCGGGATGCTCGAGGCCGTGCGGCGGAACGGACTGAGGCTGCACGCCCCTGGCATCGACGAGACCCTGCCCGTCGCTGTCACTGCCCATCCCGGCGAGATCGACTGGCGCCCGGACGACGTGGTCCTGCTCTGCGTGAAGGGGCAGGACACGGCCGACGCGCTGGTGGCACTGCGCGATGCGGGCGTCACGAACCAGCCCGTCTTCTGCGCGCAGAACGGCGTCGAGAACGAGCGGGCGGCGCTCAGGTTCTTCCCCAACGTTCATGGCGTGACCGTGATGATGCCCGCCGTCTACCTCGATCCCGGCGAGGTCGGTATCTTCGCGGAACCGAGGTTCGGCATCTTCGATATCGGCCGCTACCCCGCGGGCCTGGACAGCGCCGACGAGGCGTTGAAGGAGGCGCTGGAGGCAGCCAACATCGCCTGCTTCCTGCACGAGAGCGTGATGGCGAGCAAGTACGGCAAGCTTCTCGTCAACATGCGCAACGCGCTGAAGGCGGCGCTGGGCGGCCGGGAGGACACGGCGGGGATCGGCGACGCCGCGCTGGCCGAGGCGCGCGCCGCCTTCGCGGCGGCGGGAATCGCATGGGACGCTGTCGACGGAAGCGACCCGCGGCGCGGCGAACTGCTCCGTCCGGTGCAGACCCTGCCCGGCGTGAGGCGACCGGGAAGCTCGACGAACCAGAGCCTCATCCGCGGCACGCCACGGATCGAGTCGGACTACATCAACGGGGAGATCGCGCTGCTGGGGCGGCTTCACGGCGTTCCGGTACCCGTCAACGCGGCGCTGGCGCGGATCGCCGCGCGAATGGCGCGCGAGGCCATGGGCGTGGGCAGCGTACCGGTCGAGGAGATCGAGGCGGAAGTGGCCCGGTCGTGAGGACCTAACGCGTCGCCTGCCCGAAGACGGCCGTCAGGATTGCCCCGAGTTCGCGCGCGTCGGCCTCGGTGAACGCGTTCGGCCGGTCGCTGTCGATGTCGAGCACGCCGATCACGGCGCCCTCCGCGTCGTGCACCGGGATCACGAGTTCGGACCGGGTCGAGGACGAGCAGGCGATGTGCCCCGGGAAGGCGTCAACGTCGGGCACTAGCTGCGTCTGCCCCGTCCGCGCCGCCGCGCCGCAGACACCCCGGTCGAACGGGATGACGAGACAGCCGTGCCCGCCCTGGTAGGGCCCGATCTTCAGGAGGCCGGGCTCGGTCACCCTGTAGAACCCGGTCCAGTCGAAACGGTCGTCGGCATGGTGGATCTCGCAGGCGAGCGTGGCCATGAGCGCGACGGTGTCGGTCTCCCCCTCGGTCAGGGAGGCAACGGTCCTGGAAAGCGTGGTGTAGTCGATCTGCATTGAGCGCCTCTTGGCTGCTGCGGGATACGAGGGGGTTTTCCCTCTCGCGCTCCCCGGAGAGTTTTCCGGCCGGGATGAAGGCGGCTCAGAGCCTCTCGATGGCCATGGCCGTTCCCTCGCCACCGCTGATGCAGATGGCGGCGACGCCGCGCTTGAGCCCGCGTGCCTCGAGCGCGTGCAGGAGCGTGACGAGGATGCGCGCGCCCGAGGCCCCGATGGGGTGGCCGAGCGCGCAGGCGCCGCCGTTCACGTTCATCTTCTCCCGGGGCACGCCAATCTCGCGCATGAAGGCCATCGGCACCACTGCGAAGGCCTCGTTGACCTCCCAGAGATCGACGTCCTCCACGCTCCAGCCGATGCGGTCGAGGAGCTTGCGCACGGCCGGGACCGGGGCCGTCGGGAACCGTGCGGGCGCCTGCGCGTGGGTGGCGTGGCCGAGGATGCGCGCGCGCGGGGTCAGGCCACGGGTTTCCGCGGCGCTGGCGCCGGCGAGGACCAGCGCCGCGGCGCCGTCCGAGATGGACGAGGAATTGGCCGCGGTGACGGTGCCGCCCTCGCGGAAGGCGGGCTTCAGGTACGGGATCTTCTCGGGCCGCGCCTTGCCGGGCTGCTCGTCCGTCGCGACGCGGGTTTCCCCCGCCCGGCTTCGGACCGTGACCGGCGCGATCTCGGCCGCGAAGGCGCCGGTCTCGGTGGCCGTGCGAGCATTCGAGAGGGAGCCGAGCGCATACGCGTCCTGCGCCTCGCGGGTGAACTGGAAGGCCTCGGCGCAGTCCTCGGCGAAGGTGCCCATGAGGCGGCCCCCACCCTGCGCGTCGCGTTCGTAGGCGTCTTCCAGCCCGTCGAGGAAGATGTGGTCGAG
>CAZUVG010000244.1:0-5159 GCA_964623765.1 uncultured Roseicyclus sp. | reverse complement strand
GCCTCGCGGCATTCCTCGAAGGTGTAGCCGTGGTCGAGATGGGCCACGACAGGAACATCCACGCTCTCCGCCAGATACCGGAACATACTGCCCAGGATCGGCAATGGCGTGTGCTGGCGGCAGGAGGGGCCGGCCTGCAGGATCACCGGGGCGCGTTCGGCCTGCGCGGCCATGGCGTAGGCGCGCATCTCCTCCCACCCGAGGCAGACGAGCCCCGGCACCGCGTAGCCCCCCGTAACCGCGGGGCGCAGCACGTCGGACAGCGTCGAGAGCGTCATTTGAACTTCGCAACCATGTCCATGATCCCCGGGATCGTATGCAACTGCGCGGCATGGGTGGGCTGGAAATACTGTTTCAGGCTGCGCTGGCTGAGGCCGCCGAGGATCGTGAAGTAATACATCTCGTAGCCCGGCAGCACGCAGCAGGGATGGTAGCCCTTGTCGATCAGCACCGTGGAGCCGTCCACGACGTGATAGGCATCGCCCGGCGCATTGTCCTCGCGCTGGAGCATCTGCAGCCCCGAGCCGTAGTTCGGCCGGAAACGGAAGTTGTAGCACTCGTCGTGGCGCGTCTCGTCCGGCAGGCGGTCGGTGTCGTGCTTGTGCGAGGGGAAGCCCGACCAGCCGCCCTGCCCCACGGTGAACAATTCCGACACAAGCAGGCGGCCGACGCGATCGTGATGGCCAGCCCCGAGGATATGCTTGATCTTGCGGTGGGTCTTGGTGTCGTCCGAGCCATACTGCACGAGGTCCAGCTCGTCCGCACGCACCGCGAAGGGCTTCAGCGTCTCGGCATGTTTCGCGCCTGCAATGAACGTCTCCGTATCCGTCAGGGCCGTGATGCGCGCGCCCGTGTCGGTGGGCACGTAGACGCCCTCGGGCTCCCCGTCCCAGACGTCGGCGCCGCGATTGCCGATCCCGGCGAAGGTCTCCCCCGCCGCCTCGACGGTGACCGTCCCGGTGGCGGGCACCACGCAGGTCTCGTAGCCCGGCAGACGGTAGTCGAAATGCTCGCCGGCCTTCAGCTTGACGATATTGAAATAGGTCAGCGGCACATGCGCGTCGTCGACATCGACGATCGGCTCGTTGCGGTTGTCGTAGGGGGGGATGTGCATGGCGTCCCGTCCTTTCAGGCGAGCGTGTGGTCGGCGTGGTCCTGCAGGAAGGCGTCGAGTTCCGCGCGGGTCGGCATCGCGGGCGCACATCCGACGCGGGCCACGACCATCGCGGCGGCGGCCGAGCCGCGCAGGACAGCGTCGCGGACCGATTGCCCCTCGGCGAGCCCCGAAACGAAACCGCCCATGAAGCTGTCGCCCGCGCCGGTGGGCTTCAGCGCCGTGGTCGGGTAGATGCCGGTCCGGGTCTCACCCTCGGACGTGATCGTGATCGCCCCCTTCTCGCCCATCTTGTAGACGGCGATCCGCGCCCCGTTCGCGACCAGTTCCCGCGCCTTGTCGAGACCGCGGTCGTAGTTGCCGGCCATGAAGCCGAACTCCACGTCGTTGCCCACGATCACGTCGCACAGTGCGCCGGCCCGCGAATAGACCTCTGCCGCGACCTCCGCCGACGGCCATGAATAGGGGCGGTAGTCGATATCGAAGATCAGCGGCAGCCCCGCCTCCCGCGCCAGTTCGAAGCCGCGGAAGGTTGCGCTGCGCGACGGCTCGGCGGCGAGCACCGTTCCGGTGGTGATGAGGCCCGAATACCTGGCGTAATCGACCGCCTCCACGTCATCCACGTTCATCTCGAAATCGGCCGCGCCGTTGCGGTAGATGACCGACTGGTGATCCTCGATCGTGGTCTCCACCACGGCGAGCGAGTTGCGGGCCTCGCCGCCCACGGAACGGACATGCACCCGCCCCACGCCATACTTGTCGAGTTCGTTCAGCGCGAAACGCCCGATGGCGTCGTCGGAGACGCAGGTGACGAGGTCGGCCTTGCCCCCCAGCTTCACGATGGCGACGCCGATATTGGCCGAGGACCCGCCGAGGCAGGAGAAGAAGTGCGTGGCGTGCTCCGTCTTCGTGCCCGGTGGTTCGGGATAGAAATCCATGCCCGCGCGGCCGATGATGACGAAGTTTCGGCCCTTCAGACGAGAAAGGTCGGACATCACACCCCCTGCCTCTGCCGGATGCGCGTGGCCTCCTGCTCCACATGCTTCTCGCGGACCTTCGCGCTGTCGGAGACCTCGGGCGTGCCGACCTCCCACCAGGCATGGCCCCCGGTCGTCCAGCCCTCGTAGGGGTCGACCTGCATGGCGATGACGGTCGTCCTGTCGGATGCCTTCGCCGCCTTGAACGCCTCGGCGAGCTCCGCGGGGTTCGCCACGGTCACCGCGTTCGCACCCATCGACCGGGCGTGGGCCTCGAAATCCACGGCGAAGGCTTCGGGCACCGTCGGGCAATCGGCGATGAGATTGTTGAAGCTCTCGTTGCCGGTGTTGTTCTGCAGCTTGTTGATGACCGCGAAGCCGCCATTGTCGAGGACGAGAACGATCAGCTTTTTCCGCGTCAGGACAGACGAATAAATGTCGGAGTTCATCAGGAGATAGCTGCCGTCGCCCACGAAGACGATGGTGTCGCGCTCGGGCTCCACCTCGGACTGCGCAATCCTTGCGCCCCAGCCGCCCGCGATCTCGTAGCCCATGCATGAGAAGCCGAATTCCACGTCCACCGTCCCGATGTCGAGCGTCCGCCAGTTGGCCGTGACCTCCGCCGGAAGGCCGCCCGCAGCCGTCACGACCCGGTCGCGCGTGTCGCACAGGTCGTTCACGACGCCGATGGCCTGCGCATAGGAGTTCGGCCGGTTCCCGTGCGCGACGTTGTCGGCCACGTAGGCGTCCCAGGCCTCGCGCTCCTGCCTTGCGTAGGATTGCCAGGTCGCAGGCGCCGTATAGTGGCCCATCGCCTCCCCGAGGGCCGTCAGCCCCAGCTTCGCATCGCCCACGACCGGCAGCGACATGTGCTTGTGCGCATCGTGCCGCCCGACATTCAGCCCGATGAAACGGGCGTCCTTGTCGAAGGCCGTCCACGAGCCGGTGGTGAAATCCTGAAGCCGGGTGCCAACGGCCAGCACCACGTCCGCCTGCTCGGCGATTGCGTTGGCGCTGTCCGAGCCGGTGACGCCGATGGGGCCGATGTTGAGCGGATGGGTCGCCAGCATGTTGGCGCGACCCGCGATGGTCTCCACCACGGGGATGCCGTGCGCCTCGGCGAAGGCCGTCAGTTCGGCCACCGCGCCGGAATACTGCACGCCGCCGCCCGCGATGATCATGGGCCGCTCCGCCGCCGTCAGCGCCTCGGCCGCGGCGGCCACCTCGGCCTCGTCCGGGGCCTGTCGGCGGATGCGATGCACGCGGCGCTCGAAGAACGTCTCGGGGTAGTCGTAGGCCCAGCCCTGCACGTCCTGCGGCAGCGCGAGAAAGGCCGGGCCGCAATCGGCCGGGTCGAGCATCGTGGCGAGCGCGGCGGGCAGCGTCTGGATCACCTGCGCGGGATGGGTGACGCGGTCCCAGTAGCGGGTGACGGCCTTGAACGCATCGTTCAGACCCATCGCCGGATTGCCGAAATGCTCCAGTTGCTGAAGCACCGGGTCGGGCAGCCGCGTCAGGAACGTGTCGCCGCAGAGCATAAGCATCGGAAGCCGATTGGCATGGGCGAGTGCGGAGGCGGTCAGCAGGTTGGCCGTGCCCGGCCCCGCGCTCGCGGTGCAGAACATGAAGCGGCGGCGCAGGTGGTATTTCGCGTAGCCCGCGGCGGCGAAACCCATGCTCTGCTCGTTCTGCCCGCGGTAGAGCGGCATCTCGTCCCGCACCGGGTAGAGCGCCTCTCCCAGGCAGGGCACGTTGCCGTGGCCGAAAATCCCGAAGCCGCCGCCGCAGATGCGCGTCTCGACCCCGTCGATCTCGATGAACTGGTTCATAAGGTAGCGCACGATGGCCTGCGCCACCGTAAGCCGGATGGTGTCTCCGTTGCCGGTCATTGCTCCTCCCGCTCGCTCCGACCTGTGGCCTCCGCCGCCCGGATTTCCACGTTTGCCGGTTGCGACGATGCGAATCTCAGGATACGGGTTTTGCAACCGGTTGCAACCGGTTGCCGGGCTGGGAGGACGCTTTGCGCGAGATCGGGATCGGGCTGATCGGGGGTGGCTACATGGGCAAGGCGCACGCGGTGGCAATGTCCGCCGTGGGCGCCGTGTTCGACACCGCCTTGCGCCCGCGCCTCGTGGCCATCGCGGCCTCCAGCCCCGCCTCGGCCGATCGTTACCGGGCCGCCTACGGCTTCGCCCGCGCGGCCCGCGACTGGCATGGCGTCGTGGAGGATCCGGAGGTCGAGGCGGTCGTGATCGCCGCGCCCCAGACGACGCACCGCGCCATCGCGGAGGCGGCCTTCGCGCTCGGCAAGCCGGTCTTCTGCGAGAAGCCACTCGGCGCGTCGCTGGAGGATGCGCGCGCCATGGTCGCCGCGGCCGAAGCCGCCGGCCTGCCCAACATGATCGGCTTCAACTACGTCCGCACGCCCGCAACACAATTCGTCCGGAAGCTTCTGGCCGAGGGCGCGATCGGCGAGGTGACATGGTTCCGTGGCGAGCACACCGAGGACTTCCTCGCCGACCCGGAGACGCCCGCGAACTGGCGCACCACGGGTCGACCGAACGGCACCATGGGGGACCTGGCGCCCCACATCATCAACTGCGCGCTTGCACTGATGGGCCCCGTCGCCGAGGTCTCGGCCCGGATCGAGACGCTGCACCCCACGCGCCCGGGGCCCGACGGCCCCGTCCCGGTCGACAACGACGACCAGGCGCAGATGATGGTCCGCTTCGCGTCCGGCGCGATGGGCCATCTGCATGCCAGCCGCGCCGCCACGGGGCGGAAGATGGGCTACGCCTACGAGATCCACGGCACGCGAGGCGCGATCCGCTTCGACCAGGAGGATCAGAATGCCGTCCGGCTCTATCGCGCCGAAGGACCGGAGGCGACGCGCGGCTTCACGAAGATCCTGACCGGCCCGGCGCATCCGGACTACGAGGCTTTCTGCCAGGGGCCGGGGCATGGCACCGGCTACCAGGACCAGATCATCATCGAGGCGCGCGACTTCCTCCGCGCCATCGAGACGGGGGCGCCCGTCTGGCCGACCTTCCGCGACGGGCTGGACGTCG
>CAZUVG010000243.1:0-5179 GCA_964623765.1 uncultured Roseicyclus sp. | reverse complement strand
CAAGCGGCTGGGCGCGGACGTGATGAACATGGCGATGCAGGCCTCCAGCATCAAAAAGGGCGAAACGCTCATCGACACGGCAATGACGCTGAACGCGATGCATCCCGACCTGCTGGTCGTGCGCCATCCCCATTCGGGCGCCGTGGATTTGCTGGCGCAGAAGGTGAAATGTGCCGTCCTGAACGCGGGCGACGGGCGGCACGAGCATCCGACGCAGGCGCTGCTGGACGCGCTGACGATCCGGCGCGAGAAGGGGCGGCTCCACCGCCTGACCATCGCGATCTGCGGCGATATCGCCCATAGCCGGGTCGCGCGGTCGAACATTCACCTTCTCGGAAAGATGGAGAACCGCCTGCGCCTGATCGGGCCGCCCACGCTGATGCCATCGGCCGCCGCCGACTGGGGCGTGGAGGTCTTCGAGGACATGGAGGAAGGGCTGCGGGGCTGCGACGTCGTGATGATGCTGCGGCTTCAGCGCGAGCGGATGGACGGCGCCTTCATCCCGTCCGAGCGGGAATACTACCACCGCTTCGGCCTCGACGCGGCGAAGCTGGCCGCGGCGAAGGACGACGCGATCGTGATGCATCCGGGGCCGATGAACCGCGGGGTCGAGATCGACGGGACGCTCGCCGACGACATCAACCGCTCGGTGATCCAGGAGCAGGTGGAGATGGGCGTCGCCGTGCGGATGGCGGCAATGGACCTTCTCGCGCGGAACCTGCGGGCGGTGCGCGAGGACGAGAAGGGAGTGATGGCATGAGCAATCAGGAACTGCATGTCTTCGCCGTCAACGGCGACAGGGCCGAGTGGCTGCGCCACACGAACCTGTCGAGGGCGAGCGGCGAGACCGCCGACCTGCCGGACCTGCGGGAGTGGTTGGGGGTCGAGCGGCTGGACACCGACCGGATCGAACTCTTCCCCGTTGGCGACCTCGGCGACATGAGCCTTTCCGCCTACGTCACGCAGGCCTTCGACCCGACACCCGGCCTCGAAAAAGAAACCTCCGCGCGTCTGGATGCGCTGGACGGCTCCGTCCTGCTGGTTCCGGACGCGGCCTATGACGGCGTGTTCCATCCCGGCGCGGAACTCACGCGGATCGCCTCGGTCTCGCTCGCCCTGCCCGACCATGTCGCCGAGTTGCCGAAGGCTGACGTCACGCCGCCGCCGCAACCCGGCCCCGGCCGCTTTCCGCCCGAGCGGGCGGGTGGCGGGCGGTCCATCCCGCAATGGGCGAAGTTCGCCATCTTCATTCTGATCTTCGTGCTTCTCTACATCCTGCTGGACGGCTGATGGACGTCACATCGACCAGACCGCAATTCGTGCCGACGACACTGCTGGACGACGGCGAGCGACGGCTCGAGACCTTCCGCGCCGACCGCGGCACCTACTGGCGCGAGCACGCCTGGCTCGCGGCGATCGCCATGGCGCTTGGCATGGGCGTGCTCTGGGCCGTCGGCAACCCATTCGTATGGACAGGTGCGGTGGGCGGCCTGATCGCCGTGGCGGTCCGCGCCTTCTACCTCGCCTCGGACGAGACGCGGATGGAATGGTGGCTGACCGACCGGCGGCTGCTGGGGCCGGGCGGCAGGATCATCGCGCTGGAAAACGTCGAGGCGGTGCGCAGCATCTTCTCGGCCGTTCAGGTGGTGACGGTGACGGGCGACAAGCACCTGCTCAAGTTCCAGGCCGAGCCCACGGCGGTGATTGCCGCCATCGAGGACGCGAAGTCGCGGGCCGTCGCATGACCGACGCGCTTCTCCGCAATGCGCGCCTGATCGACCCCGAGGCCGGGACAGAGACCCTCGGCTGGGTGCGGATCGAGGACGGACTGATCGCCGAGACCGGCGAAGGGCCACGGCAGGGCGGAACCGATTGCGGTGGCCTCTGCCTCGCACCCGGGATCGTGGACGTGGGCGTGAAGGTGGGAGAGCCGGGCGAGCGCCACAAGGAGAGCCTGCGGACGGCGGGCAACGCCGCCGCGGCGGGGGGGGTGACCACCATGGTGATCCGCCCCGACACGCTGACGCCCATCGACACGCCCGAGGTGCTGGAGTTCGTCAGCCGTCGCGCGCGGGAGGAGACGCCGGTGCGCGTGCGTCCGATGGCGGCGCTGACACGCGGGCGGCGGGGCGAGGAGATGGCGGAAATCGGCTTCCTCCTCGACGCGGGCGCGGTGGCCTTCACCGACGGCGATGCGGTGACGGCGGATACGCGTGTGCTTTCGCGCTGCATGACCTATGCCCGCGGCCTAGGCGCGCTGATCCTCGGCCACCCGCAGGAACCGGGCCTGAGTCGGGGAGCTGCCGTGACTTCCGGCAAGTTCGCGGCGCTGAAAGGCCTGCCCTCCGTCCCGCCCACGGCCGAGCGCATGGGCCTCGAACGGGACCTCGCGCTGGTGGAGATGACCCGCGTGCGCTACCATGCCGATCAGATCTCGACGGCGGCCGCCCTGCCCGCGCTTCGCCGCGCGAAGGCGGCCGGGCTCGACGTCACGGCTGGGGTCTCCATCCACCACCTGACGCTGAACGAACTCGACGTCGGCGACTTCCGCACCTTCTTCAAGCTGAAGCCGCCGCTGCGCTCCGAGGACGACAGGCTGGCCATGGTCGAGGCCGTGGCCGACGGCACGATCGACGTCATCTGCTCGATGCACACGCCGCAGGACGAGGAATCGAAACGCCTGCCCTTCGAGGCGGCGGCAAGCGGGGCGGTGGGGCTAGAGACGCTTCTGCCCGCGGCGATGCGGCTCTACCATTCGGGACAGCTCACCCTGCCGCAGATCTTCGCCGCGACGTCGCTGAAACCCGCGCGCCGCTTCGGACTGCCGGGCGGGCGGCTGGCCGAGGGTGCGCCTGCCGACCTGGTCCTCTTCGACCCCGACGCACCTTTCCGACTCGACCGCTTCACGCTGAAGTCCAAGTCGAAGAACACGCCGTTCGACGGCGCGCTCCTGCAGGGGCGGGTCGAGGCGACATGGGTCGGTGGCGCCCGTGTCTACGCCAGGGCAGCGGCATGATCCCCGCCCTCGACAGCGGTGCGCCGACGCTGATCCTCGTGGCGGCGGCGGCCTACCTGCTGGGCTCGGTGCCCTTCGGGATCGTCATGGCGCGGGTCTTCGGACTGGGCGACCTGCGCAAGATCGGCTCGGGCAACATCGGCGCGACCAACGTCCTGCGGACCGGCAACAGGACTGCCGCCTTTCTCACGCTCGTCCTAGACGCAGGCAAGGGCGGTATCGCCGTGCTGCTCGCCCGTGCCATCGTCGGCGAAGAGGACGCGGCGCAGGTCGCGGGCCTCGCGGCCTTCTTCGGCCACTGCTTCCCGATCTACCTTTCCTTCAAGGGCGGCAAGGGGGTGGCGACCTTCCTCGGCACGCTGCTGGCACTCTGGTGGCCGCTGGGCCTCGCGGCCTGCGCGACGTGGCTCGTGACGGCAGCGGTCCTGCGCTACTCCTCGGCAGCCGCCCTCGTCGCCGCGGCGCTGTCACCGCTCTGGGCATGGCTGCTGGGGCGGCCCGAGACGGCGGTGCTGTCGCTCTTGCTGGCGGTCCTCATCTTCGTCCGCCACCGCGAAAACGTCCTGCGCCTTCGCGCCGGGACCGAGCCCCGGATAGGTCGCAAGCGCGAGGGCAGCTGACCAGAGCTGCTCCCGCACGTCGAGAGACTCGGCGATGCGCTCGGTGTTCTGGCAAATGCCAAGCCCGGTGGAGCGCTCCGCCGAGCGTCTCGAAGACGTTGATGACGGAACCGCGCATGATGTGGCGCGCTGCGTTCGGGTGCACACCTGCTTCACCGAGGCGCTCTTTCGCCGATCCGGCAATTGCCGATCGCCGCTTCGCATCGCGGTCCGGATTCCGCGAGAGAGGCCACGGGCCGCCATGGATTGGCCACAGTTCGGTGGTTGGATTCGGTTCGGGCCAATTGCGAACGAGGCATCGCGGCATGGGTATGTTCAGGGCCGTCCGGTCCGTCTACGCCAACATGTTCGACTTCTCAGGCCGGGCACGACGGGCGGAGTACTGGTGGTTCATCCTGTTCACCTTCCTCGTTTCGCTGCTGATCCAGGGTGGAACCGTCTTCTGGATCGTCACGCAGCCCGAACTGGCCGCCCGCATGGACGACCCCGCCGCCATGCAGCTTCTCGCCAAGGAGTTCGAGGGCTTCTTCTGGCGCTGGTCGTTGGTCTATTTCGGGGTGATGCTGTTCGCCTACTGGATCCCCTATCTCGCCGTCACGGTGCGCCGCCTGCACGACACCGACCGCAGCGGATGGTGGATGTTCAAGCCGATCCTCATAGGGATCGCCGCGGCGATCGGGCTGGCGGTCCTCGCGATTTTCCTCGGCGGCGGTCAGGCCTCGCCCGCGCTCGCGCTGATGGCCGCGACGGCGCCGAGCGCGGCGATGATCTGGTTCATCGTCGTGTTGTGCCTGCCCGGCACGAACGGCCCCAACCGTTTCGGCCCCGATCCGATATCGGACCGACCGCGTGAAAAGGAT
The DNA here is from genome assembly GCA_964623765.1 of uncultured Roseicyclus sp. GTDB lineage: Bacteria > Pseudomonadota > Alphaproteobacteria > Rhodobacterales > Rhodobacteraceae > Roseibacterium. The sequence continues at coordinate 683 of CAZUVG010000243.1, read as the reverse complement.
ACCCATCCCGCGCTGGTCAGGGAACTGGACGAGGAACTGAACCGCATGGTCGAGGAGCGACGCAAGGCCGAGTTCCAGGACTATTACCGCGCGCGCGTCCTGCCCGCGATCGAGCGCACCAAGACCGCGAAGCGCAGTCTTCAGTAGCTGTATTCCGCGTAGATGCGGGAGAGGTCGCCCGCCCAGTCGGTTCGGTAACGCTCGACCAGCTCGTCCGCGGGAACCCGGCCGGTCTCGACGCTATCCTTCAGCGCGGCGAGGAAATGCGTCTCGTCAGGAATCAGGCCGCCCGCACCGGGACGCGACCGCGCCCGCAGCCCCTCCTCGGCGATGGCCAGAACGTCTCCGGCGAGCGTCCTCATGTCGATCCGGCCCACCCGCGCGTCGAGCGCGTGGACCGAGGCCGCGACGCGCAACTCCTCCCGCGTCCCGGCGTCCCAGCGCTTCGCCAAGTCCCAGGCTGCGTCGAGCGCGCCCTGATCGTAGGTCAGACCGACCCAGAACGCGGGAAGCGCGCAGAGCCGCCGCCACGGACCGCCATCGGCGCCGCGCATCTCGATGAACTTCTTGATCCGCGCCTCGGGAAAGATCGTCGTCAGGTGATCGGCCCAGTCGGATAGCGTCGGCACCTCGCCCGGCAGTGCGGGCAGTTCGCCCTTCAGGAAATCGCGGAAGGACTGGCC
>CAZUVG010000242.1:0-5180 GCA_964623765.1 uncultured Roseicyclus sp. | reverse complement strand
GAGATCAAGGGCGACGTGAAGGTCTACCCCCTGCCCCACATGCCGGTGGTCAAGGACCTGATCCCCGATCTCACCCACTTCTACGCGCAGCATGCCTCGATCATGCCTTGGCTGGAGACCAAGACCCAGCGTCCGGAGAAGGAGTGGAAACAGTCGATCGAGGACCGTAAGAAGCTCGACGGGCTTTACGAATGCGTGATGTGCGCGGCCTGCTCGACGTCCTGCCCGTCCTACTGGTGGAACGGCGACCGCTTCCTCGGGCCGGCCGCGCTGCTGCACGCCTATCGCTGGATCATCGACAGCCGCGACGAGGCGACGGGCCAACGGCTGGACGAGTTGGAGGATCCCTTCAAGCTCTACCGCTGCCACACGATCATGAACTGCGCGAACACCTGTCCGAAGAACCTGAACCCGGCCAAGGCGATTGCGTCGATCAAGAAGATGATGGTCGAGCGCCAGCTCTGATCCCGCCAGGGAAGGCCTTGGGCCGTGACAAGCTGCCCGCAGCAGGGGAACCGCCGGGCGGCGAACCATGGGAGGAGGTTGCGCGGCAACTGCCGACGGGCCTGGGGGTGGAGGCGTTGAGCGCAGGCCGACCTGCACGCGCGACGCATGGCGGGTCTGTGCAAAGGGCGGGTGCCCATGGCGCGCGGGCGGCATAGCCTGTGTGCCGAGGGAGGGCACACGCCGCAGAGAGGCCGACATGCCCGAGCAGAACGACACCCCCGCACACGATCCCCGCGCCGCCGAGGCGCTGCGCCTTCTCGACGAGGCGTGGGCCTACTGGTCGCCCGGTCCCCTGCCGGAACCGGCGGAGAACGCCTACGAGAGCATCCCGTTCGCCGCCTGAGCTTCACGGCGCGGCGACGGCCGCCCGTCCGCCGCGGCGCTCAGCGGTAGCCGATCTCGCGGAGCAGGGTATCGACGGCGTCGAAGAGCGCCGCGTTGCGCCCGACCCAGAGGTGGCCGCCCGTCGGGAAGACGATCGCCTCGGCGCCGGGGATCGCCTGCGCGAGGAAGCGCGCGTTCTCCGCCGTGAGAAACCGGTCGTCCTCGCAGGAGATGGCGAGCGTCGGCGCCTCGATCCGGGCGAAGTCGATCTCCTGCATCCGGTTCGTCTGCACGTTGTCGTGGAGAAGGCCATCGGCCCGGTCGCTGACCGGAAGGATGCTCTCCACCATCGCGTCGACGCGCGCCTGCTCCTCCGGCGAGGCGGCATCGACCAGTGCCGGGTCGGTGGCCAGAAGCGTGCCGATCAGCCGGTCCCGCGCGACGGTCGCAGCGGTCCAGAACAGCAGGTCCGAGCGCAGTGCCCGCATGACCGCCCATTCGGCGAACGGGCTCCACGGTGCGACCTCGGCGCGGCCCGGTATCATCAGCGCGGGCACGATGGGGAACAGCGCGGCCGTGCGGTCGCGATACATCTCCGCGAAGGCGAGCGCCGGGATCGCGCCCGCCGATCCGCCGGCCACCGCCATCCGCTCGATGGCGAGCGCGTCGGCCACGTCTGCCCAGGCCTCCGCCTCCGTCCCGGGGCCTGCGTTCTCCGGCATGGGCGTCCGCAGGTAGCCGAAGCGCGACGGCGCGATCACGCGGTAGCCCATCGCGATCAGCGGCCGCGCGGCGAGCAGACCCTGGTCGAAGCCGCCGCCCGTGCCGTGGAGCATCAGGAAAGGCGGCCCTTCGCCCGCCTCGGCCACCTCGACCGGGCCATGACGCGTCTCGACGAGACGCGAGCGCGCGGGCTCGGCCCGGGCGCGGAACTTCGCCATGTCCCGGCGGAACGGAATCGCGACGGCCGCACCGCCTGCCGCGGCCAGCGCGCCCGCGCCGATCAGGATGTCGCGCCGCGTGCGTTTCATGTCCGGAGTGAACCCCTCCGCCGCAACGGGCGCCATGACGTGCGTCAAGCCTGACGCCACGGCCACGCAGACAGCGTCTCCGCCCACTGCTAGCCTCCGGCTGACGGAGAAGGAGGTGTGCATGGCCGATGCCGACGTCGTCGTGATCGGTGCGGGGCTCGCGGGTCTCGTCGCGGCCCTTCACGCGGCCGGGCGCGGGCGGCGGGTGATCGTGCTGGACATGGAGGGGCCGCAGTCACTCGGCGGGCAGGCGTGGTGGAGCCTCGGCGGCCTCTTCATGGTGGACACGCCCGAGCAGCGGCGGCTTGGCATCCGCGACAGCCGCGACCTGGCCGCCTCGGACTGGCACGGATCGGCCCGTTTCGACCGGCCCGAGGACGCGATGCCGCGGGCCTGGGCGGAGGCCTATCTCGACTTCGCGGCGGGGCCGATGCGGAGCCGGCTCCACGGCCTCGGAATGCGCTGGTTTCCCGTCGTGGGCTGGGCCGAGCGCGGTGGCGCGCTGGCGGGCGGGCACGGGAATTCCGTGCCGCGCTTCCACGTGACCTGGGGGACGGGCACCGGCGTCGTGAAGCCCTATGCCGACCGCGTGAGCGCACATCCCCGCATCGAGCTGCGGTTCCGGCACCGGGTGCAGGCGCTTCTGGTGGAAGGCGGCGCCGTCGCGGGCGTCGCGGGCGAGTTGCTCGCCCCCGACGAAGCCGCTCGCGGCGCGTCCACCTCGCGCGAGATCACGGGAGACTTCACGCTCCGCGCCCCCGCGGTGGTCGTTGCATCGGGCGGGATCGGCGGCAACCACGATCTCGTCCGTGCCGCATGGCCCGAGGCACGTCTGGGCCCGGCGCCCGCGCAGATGGTCACGGGCGTGCCGGATTACGTCGACGGGCAGATGCTGGGCGTGGCCGAGGCGGCTGGGGCGGCGGTCATCAACCGCGACCGGATGTGGCACTACTGCGAGGGTCTGCGGAACTGGGACCCGATCTGGCCGAACCACGGCATCCGCATCCTGCCCGGCCCCTCGTCGCTCTGGTTCGACGCGACCGGCACGCGGATGGAGGCGCCCTGCTTCCCCGGTTTCGACACGCTCGCGACGCTCAGGCGCATCCTGTCCACCGGCCATGCCCATTCCTGGTTCGTGCTGACCCAGTCCATCATCGAGAAGGAATTCGCGCTGTCGGGGTCCGAGCAGAACCCGGACCTGACGGGCGCGACGTGGTCGGGCGTCCTCCGCGAGCGGCTGGGCAAGGGCGCCACGGCGGCGGTCGAGGCGTTCAAGACGAACGGCGAGGATTTCGTCGTCGCCCGCGACCTCGAGACGCTGGTGGACGGCATGAACCGCATCACGCCCGAGGCTCCGCTCGACCCGGCAGGCATTCGTGCCCAGATCGAGACGCGGGACGCCCAGATCGGCAACCGGGTAACGAAGGACGCGCAAGTGGTGGCGATCCGCGGCGCGCGCGCCTATCTCGGCGACCGGCTGGTGCGGACGGCGAAGCCTCACCGGATTCTCGACCCCCGGCACGGGCCGCTCATCGCCGTGCGGCTCAGCATCCTGACGCGAAAGTCGCTGGGCGGGCTGCACACCGATCTTTCGGGTCGAGCGCTCCGGGACGACAACGAGGTTTTTCCCGGCCTCTTCGCTGCGGGCGAGGCGGCGGGTTTCGGCGGGGGCGGCTACCACGGCTACAACGCCCTGGAGGGCACGTTCCTAGGCGGCTGCATCTTCTCGGGCATGGCGGTGGGCGAGGCGGTTTGACACCGCGCCCGAACTGGCTGCGAAACCGAAAAAAAAGACGAAACGCGGGCCGTAACCTCCCTTGCGCGGGGCGCCGGCGATGCGCAAAACGCGAAGGATGAGCGACACGCCGATCCCCCCGTCCGATGCCAAGGCCCGCCGCGCCGTGCGGCCGGTCGTCTGCTACCCGACCGAAACACTGCCCCGGCCCGATCCGGGGCGTCTGGCCCGCGCGCGGAAATCGTTGCGGAAGGTTCACGAGGTGATCGTACCGCCGCGCGACGCCCGCGCCTTCCGGGTGGGCGCGGGGCAGGTCTTCCGCATCTCCTGCACGGACGGCAGCCAGGTGGGCGACCTGAACCTCTGGAACGCCCACGACCTGTCGGAGCGGTTCTATTCCGGCAAGACGCGGGCCCTGCACGGGACGCATGTCACCACGGGCGACCGGCTGTGGTCGGGCTTCCCCGCGCTCAGGCCCATGGCAACGATCGTTGCGGACACGCTCGGCTGGTACGGCATCGACGACTTCGGCGGCGGCGTGCACGACGTCATCGGCACGCGCTGCGATCCCTACACGCACAACCTGCTGTCCGGCGGACAGTACCACCATTGCTGCCACTCGAACCTGACGCGGGCGCTCTGCGACGCGACGGGCCTGCCGCTCGCCAAGGCGGAACGCCATGTCCACGACGTCCTCAACGTCTTCATGTGCACGGGGTTCACCCGCGACACGGGGCAGTATTTCATGAAGGCGAGCCCGGCCAGACCGGGAGATTACATCGACTTCCTCGCCGAGATCGACCTTCTCGGCGCGCTTTCGGCCTGCCCGGGCGGGGACTGCGGGGCAGAACATTCCTCGGATGCGGCTGCATGTTTCCCGCTGCTGGTCGAGGTCTTCGACTGCGCGCTGACCGAAGACCACGAACCGCCCGCGGTTTCGGAATACGACCGCAGCCACGGGCGTTGACGCGATCCGCGGGAAAAATTCCCGGGCGGCGGAGAATCCCCCTTGATCCGCGGCGCGGTTTGCCCCAGATGCGCGCTCATAGACGCCAACGCACGCGCCTCTGTCACGGGTGGCTCTCGGCCGGTCTCCGGCTCCGAACCATCGCAGTTACGTAGCGACGGTAACGTCTCCTTGAAACTTGCGGCCCCGCTCGGGCCGGGTCTTTCGGAGATGACCATGACCGCTACGTTCGCCGACTTCACGGCGGCAATCGCCGTTCCTTCCATGCCCAGCGGCTCTGCACGGATCGAGTCCTTCATCCGCGCGCACGCGTTCGACCGCCCGACGCTGGTGCTCGACATCGACGGCGTCGAGGCGCAGTACCGCGCGCTGAACGCCGGCCTCGGCCGCGCCGACATCCATTATGCCGTCAAGGCGAACCCCGCGCGCGAGATCATCGAACGCCTCGTCGAGGTCGGTTCGCATTTCGACGCGGCCTCCCGCGGGGAGATCGAGCTTTGCCTGTCGCTCGGCGCACGGCCCGAGACGATCTCCTTCGGCAACACGGTCAAGCGGGCTTCCGACATTGCCTTCGCCCACGCGGCGGGCATCACGCTCTTCGCCGCCGACGCCGAGG
>CAZUVG010000241.1:0-5199 GCA_964623765.1 uncultured Roseicyclus sp. | reverse complement strand
GTTTCCGCCGCTCCGGGCTTCAGCGTCGGGAAGGTGCACGTGCTGGCCGGCGTCCCCTCGATCTTCGAGGCCATGCTCGCGGGTCTTCTGCCGCGGCTCACGGGCGGCGCGCCGGTCCTGTCGCAATCGCTGCGGGTGATGCGGGGCGAGGGGGACATCGCGGTCGCGCTGGGCGATCTCGCGGGGGCGCACCCGGAGGTCTCCATCGGCTCCTATCCCTTCTTCCGCGACGGCGTGCACGGGTCGAACGTGGTCGTCCGCAGCCAGGACGGCACGGCGGTGGACCGGGTCATGGCCGAGCTTGCCCGCCTCTTCCCCGAGGCCGGATGACCGCCGACGGCCCGAGCCTCGCCCGGGCGATCGCCGCGACTTGGCCGCCCGCCGCGGTCGCGGCCCCCGGACCGTTCGCGATCCCCGAAGGCAGGGGCGGCGGCAACCGCGTGTCCGCGGTGCGGCTGCGCGAGACCGGCGCCGACGGGGCCGGTGTGACAGACGCGGACATCGCCGCGGCGGCAGGCCGCCAGAGGGCTGCGGGACAGCCGCCGCTGTTCATGGTGTTCGACTGGCAGGCGCCCCTCGATGCCCGGCTCGCTGCCGCGGGCTACGCCGCGCGGGACGAGACCGTGATGCTCGCCGGCGAAGCCGGCCGCATCGCCGCCGAGCCCCCGCCCGTGACCTGCTTCGAGACCTGGCCCCCGCTCGCCGTGCAGGAGGAGATCTGGGCTGCCGCCGGCATCGGCCCAGCGCGCCTTGCGGTCATGGCGCGGGCGGCGGGTCCCCGGACCGCCCTCCTGGGACGGATCGACGACCGGCCCGCGGGCACCGCATTCGTTGCGGCGCATAAGGGCATCGCCATGGTTCATGCGCTGGAGATCGCCCCACGCGCGCGACGGAAGGGCCTTGGCCGGACCATGATGCGCGCCGCCGCGCACTGGGCGCTTGGCCATGGCGCCGAGGTCTTCGCAACGCTGGTGACGCGGCAGAACGCGGCGGCCCGGGCGCTCTATGCGGGGCTGGCGATGGTGCCGGTCGGCCATTACCTCTACAGAACCTTGCCCGCCGAACCGGAGAGGGAACAGACGGCATGACGCCGATCTTGCGAACGGGCCTGTCCGCCCTTGCCGTCGCCTTCGCAGGACTGATTGCGCCGCACGGGGCAGTGGCGCTGGACCTCGCGTTCCCCGGGAACGCGGTCGCCGTCCTGTCCGAAGAGGAACCGGGGGGGCGGCACGAGATCGCGACCGGGCCGTGGCGCGACGGTGCCCTGCCCACGCGGGGCCTTACGGGATCGGTTGCGCGCAGCGTCTGGCAACTGCAAGCGGATGACGAGACGGTCACCGTCCAGACGCTCGCCGACGCGCTCGAGGCACAGTTGTCCCGGCAGGGCTACGAGATCGTGCTGTCCTGCCGCGACCGTATGTGCGGCGGCTTCGACTTCCGCCGCTCGCTGGACCTTGGGCAGGCCCCCGAGATGCATGTCGACATCGGCAACTTCCGCTACGTCTCCGGGCTTGGGGAAGCGGGCGAGACGGGTGCGGCGATCACCGTTTCCCGCGGGGGCGGAACGCTCTACGTCCACGCCGTCCGCGTGGGCGCAGCCATTCCTGCGCCCGCGGACCCGCCGCCTTCCTCCCGCGGGCCGCAAGACACGGACGCGGCGCCACCCACCCTGGGCGAGCGGCTCCTGTCGGAAGGTGCCGTGGCGCTCGACGACCTCGCTTTCCGGACCGGGGCCTCCGAGCTTTCCGCCGCGGATTACGCCTCGCTGCGTGCGTTGGCCTCGTTCCTGTCGGCGAACCCGCAGCGCCGCGTCGTTCTCGTCGGCCATACGGACTCCCGGGGCGGCGCAGAAAGCAACGCCGCCCTCAGCGAGGCGCGCGCGCAGGCGGTGCGGGACCATCTCGTCGAGCGGCTGGGCACCGATCCCGGTCGGGTGGACACGGCCGGGATCGGCTTCCTCGCCCCGCGTGCGAGCAACGCGACGCCGGAGGGGCGCGAGGCGAACCGGCGGGTGGAGGTCGTGCTTCTCGACGGAGACTGACGCGGGAACCCTGCGCCCTACCAGTCGGACGGGCCCTTGTCGCGGAAGGTTTCCACGAGGAAGTCGATGAAGGCACGCACCTTGGGCTGGATGAAACGCCCGGGCGGATAGACGGCGTAGATTCCCAGCACCTCCACAGGCAGGTCCGGGATCGCGTCCTCCAGCAGGCCCTCCCGCATCGCCTCGGCGTAGAGGAAGCTCGGCAGGTAGGCGATCCCCAGGCCCCCGATCGCGGCGTTCAGGAGCGACTGCCCGTCGTTCACCGTCAGCCAGCCTCCCGTGCGCACCTGCCGCTGCTCGCCCGACGGCGCCGTGATCTTCCACACGTTCGAGGAGGAGCTGTTGGAATAGTGCAGCAGCTTGTGGTCGTTCAGGTCGTCGATCCGCGCCGGCCGCCCGTAGTTCTGGAAATAGGCGGGCGAGCCGATCATCCGTTTCTGCGTCTCGCAGACCTTCCGCGCGCGCAGGCTCGAGTCCTCCAGTTCCCCCACCCGGATCGCAAGGTCGAAGCCCTCCGAGATCAACTCGACGTAGCGGTTGTTGAGCTCCATGTTCACGGTGATGTCGGGATACTGGTGCAGGAACCTGCCCAGGATCGGCGAGACGTGGTTCACCCCGAAATCCGTCGCGATCGAAACGCGCAACGTGCCCGAGGGCGCCGACTGCATCGCGGTGACCAGAGCATCAGCCTCGCCCGCGTCGTTCAGAACCCGCCGCGCGCGGTCGTAGTAGGCAAGCCCGATCTCGGTGGGGCTGACGCGCCGCGTGGTACGGTTCAGAAGCCGCGCGCCCAGCCGCGCCTCGAGGCTCGAGACATGCTTCGACACGGCGGACTTGGAAATCCCCAGCTTCTTCGCCGCGTCGGTAAAGCCGCCCTGGTCGACCACCGTCGCGAAGGCTTCCATTTCGGTCAAACGATCCATCGAAGGTTCCGCGTCATTCAAATTGTATTGAGGGACAGGATCACGCCAAATTGCGGCGCGATTGGGGTCTGCCCTTGTCCAAAGCCGGGAGATTGCGCGGATCGTTCGGGGCGTGGCAACAGAAATGGGCGGTGTGCGGCCGATCGACAGGCCTTGAAGGCGCAATCCTTCCGGTTAGGCTCGTGGCGACACCGTTCCGGAGACTGCCGATCATGGACCATGCCGAAGCCCGCGCCGAGCTTGCCACCGCCTTCCGCTGGACCGCCCGCGAGAACATGAACGAGGGCGTGGCCAACCATTTCTCGCTGGCCGTGAACGGGGACGGAACCAGGTTCCTCGTCAATCCGCCGAAGCATTTCAGCAGGATGCGCGCCTCGGACCTGTGGCTGATAGACGCGAACGACCCCGGCAGCGCCACGGGCGCGGGCGCCCCGGACCCCACCGCATGGGGCCTGCACGCGAGCCTGCACCGCCACGTTCCCCATGCCCGTTGCGCCATGCACGTCCACTCGACCTACGCAACCGCGCTCGCCTGCCTCGTCGACAGCCGGCTGCCGGCGATCGACCAGTCATCGGCCATCTTCCACGACCGGCAGGTCGTGGACGAAGACTACGGCGGCCTCGCGCTCGAGGACGAAGGCACACGCTGCGCGCGCCTGTTCCAGGACCCCTCGGTTCGGACGATGATCATGGGCAGCCACGGCGTCCTCGTCATCGGCGAGACCGTGGCCGAGACCTTCATGCGCCTCTACTACTTCGAGCGCGCCGCGCGCACCTACATCCTCGCGCTGCAGACCGGCCACCCCCTGCGTGTCCTTTCCCCCGAGATCGCCGAGCGCGCCGCCCGCCAGCAGGAGGGCGACCGTGCCGCCGAGGCCGCCTTCCTCCGCGGCCTGCGCGAGGTGCTCGACGCCGAGGAACCCGATTACGCCAGCTGACCTTAATCCTGGCCGGAAACCCGGGGGATGCGCCGTGAGGCGCTGGTGCAGCAGCCCCTTCCTCGAGCGAAGCGAGGCAAGGGCGTGCGGGGAACCCGCGCGTTCGTATCACGTGGCGGCGCCGACCTTCCGCATGACGATGAGCCGGTACTCGTGCTCCCGCGCGAACTTCTCCGAGCGGCCCGTCTTCCGCCCAAGCTTGTCGAGCGAGCGGCCGATCATCTTTTCCACTGCCCAGGACCGCCACGGGTAGTCCCGCCTGAACTCGGCGCGCAGACGGCGGACGAAGGGCGCGATCTTCTCGTTCTTGAGGTGTTCGTGGATCACGAAGGTCGGCGTGATCGCCGCCGTCATGTCCTCGTCCGACAGGATCTCGAAGGCGCCCTGCCGCGCGACCTCGGCCAGGAAGTCGGCATGGGTGCCGCGTGTTCCGTCCCTGTGTCGCTTGCCCTGACCGGGCCGTCGGAAGTAATCGAAGATCACGACGCCCTTCTCCGCATAGCGCGCGGCCTGGTGGAGTGCGGCGGCGAGTTCGATGTAGTGGAAGCTTTCGGCGAAGAGGCAGATGTCGTAGCGCGCCCCGGTCTCGAAGCGCTCGAAGAAGGCGTCGGTCACCTGCGTCCCGTCGGGCAGCTTCGCCCGCGCCATCTCGTTCATCTGCGCCGACGGCGAGACGCAGGCGACCTGGAAGCCCCGCGCGATGAGCGCGCGCGCGTTCGCCCCGGTGCCCGAGCCCACGTCGAGGATGCTGCGCACCCCGCCCGGCACGGTGCCGATCGCCTCCACCAGCTTCTCGAGATAGGCCTCCTGCGCCGCGCCCACCGCCTGCGCCGACAGGACCTCGGGCACGCCGTCGGGGAAGTAGCCGTAATGCGCGTAGCCGTGGCCGAACATGACCTCGGACATGAGGGCGGTCGCGTCGAGTTCGAAGGACTTGAGCTTCATGGCCCCGCCCATAGACGAGGGGTGCGGGCGCGCCAAGCCCCGGCGGGCTTGACCGGCGAGGCGTACGCGGCTCAAGCTGGCGTCCGAGGGAGGACAGCGATGACGCCGGAGGAACGTGCGCGCCGCTCGGCCGCGGCCATGTGGGCCGACGACCGGGCATCGAGATGGGTGGGGATGCGGCTAGACGCGGTGGGTCCCGGCACGGCGCGCATGTCGCTGGATGTGGCCGAGCATCACCTGAACGGCCACGGCATCTGCCACGGTGGCGTGATCTTCTGGCTCGCCGACAGCGCCTTCGCCTTCGCCTGCAATTCCGCCAACCGCGTGGCCGTCGCGCAGCACAATTCCATCA
>CAZUVG010000240.1:0-5205 GCA_964623765.1 uncultured Roseicyclus sp. | reverse complement strand
TCGCGCAGGGCGGCCGCGCGCTCGAACTCCATCGCCTGCGAGGCCTCGGCCATCTGTTCGGCAAGCTGCGCCTGCAGGTCGGTCGTGTCGCCCTTGAGAAAGCGCACGGCGTCCGAGACGGAGGCGGCGTAGTCTTCCCCCGAGATATGGCCCACGCAGGGCGCCGAGCAGCGCTTGATCTGGTAGAGCAGGCAGGGCCGCGTGCGGCTCTCGAAGACCGCGTCCGAGCAGTTGCGCAGCAGGAAAACCTTCTGCAGCTGATTGAGCGTCCGGTTCACGGCACCCGCGCTGGCGAAGGGGCCGAAATACTCCCCCCTCTCCTTCTTCGCGCCGCGGTGCTTCTTGATCTGCGGGAACGGGTGCTCGCGGCTGACGAGGATGTTGGGGAAGCTCTTGTCGTCGCGCAGAAGCACGTTGTACTTGGGCTTCAGCTGCTTGATGAGGTTCTGCTCCAGCAGCAGCGCCTCGGTCTCCGTCCGCGTCGTGAGGAACATCATCGACGCGGTTTCCGCGATCATCCGCGCGATCCGGGGGCTGTGCCCCGAGGGCTTAGCGTAGTTCGCCACCCGCTTCTTCAGGGCCCGCGCCTTGCCGACGTAGAGCACCCGGCTCTGGGCATCGAGCATCCGGTAGACGCCCGGCGAGTTGTCGAGCGTCCGGAGGTATCCGTGGATCACCTCGTGGCCGGTTTCGGCTGTCTGCTGCGTGGTGTCGGGCATGTTGGGGCGGGATACGCGATTCTTTCTGCGGCTGCACCGGAGTTGGGTCGAAAGCAACCCGTTAACAATCCCCGGAACCTGTGGAGAACCTTGAGGAGAAATGCTGGGGCGGCCGGATTTTCCCTTGTTTTCGGCATGGTTCTGGGGATTGCCCGCTTTTTAAGCAGACCATTAAGCGGCTGAATTCAAAGTGAAATTTTTACTCCCTCAGGTTGTTTCGCGCGACCGTTACCAAACGTTAACGCGGCTGTTACCTCGATGGCCACGGTGGAGAAGTTGACATCGGCCCGCACCGGGACGGTCATTCGACGCCCAGGACGTCAGGCGTCTGCCAAGCCAGGTGCTGGCCGCCATCCACGCAGATCAGTTGCCCCGTGACCGCACGGGCGGCAAGGAAATAGTCAAGCGCGGCACAGATGCCGTCCGGGTCGGCGCCCCGCCCCAGCACCGTGGCCGCGCGCTGCCGGGCGAAGTGGCTTGCGGACTGGCGGGAGCCCTGCAGGGTCGGGCCGGGACCGATCGCGTTCACCCGGACATGGGGCGCCAGAGCCTGCGCCGCGGTTCGCGTGAAGGCCCAGAGTCCCATCTTCGCGATCGTGTAGGACATGAACTCGGGCGTAAGCTTTCGCACGCGCTGGTCGATCATGTTGACCACGAGGCCCTGCGCCTGCGGCTCCCCGTTCTCGTCCGGCAGGGCGTGGGGCACCTGAGCGGCCAGCGCCTGCGTCAGGACGAAGGGGGCGCGGAGGTTCGATTCCAGGTGCCGGTCCCAGCTGGCGCGCGTGGCGGTCCGGATGTCGTCGTGCTCGAATATGGAGGCGTTGTTGACCAGCACCGTCACCGGCCCGCCCAGCGCATCGGCCGCCATCGGCAGGAGCGTCTGCGTCTCGTCCTCGACCGTCAGATCGGCGCGGAGCGCGACGGCGTTCCGCCCCATCGCCCGGATATCCGCGACCGTCTCCTCGGCCGCCTCCGCGCTGCCGGCATAGTGCACGGCGACGTCGTGACCCTGCCGGGCCAGCCCGAGCGCCATCGTGCGACCCAGTCGCTTCGCCGCGCCGGTTACCAGTGCCGTCATCCGTCCCTCCGCTACTGCAGCAGAAAGGCGATATAGCCCGCGTACAGTGCGGTAAAGACCACGCCGAAGCCGCGGCCCAGCGACCACCTTAGATAGACGAAGGGCGCAAGGATCAGCGAAGCGCCGAGCATCACCCAGAGATCGAAATGCAGGAACGCGTCGTCCACCGGGATCTCGCCCACGAAGGTCGAGATGCCGATGATTGCCAGAAGGTTGAACATGTTCGACCCGATCACGTTGCCCAGCGCCACGTCGGCGTGGTTGCGGACCGCGGCCATGACGGTCGTGGCCAGCTCGGGCAGCGAGGTGCCCACAGCCACCAGCGTCAGGCCGATTACCGTCTCGCTGACGCCGTAGGCACTGGCGATGGCCACGGAGCTGTCGATCAGGAGATCCGCGCCCAGTGGAAGCCCCACGAGGCCCAGCGCGACGTAGAGGCCGATCTTCCACCACGGCATGTCGGGGTCGGCCTCCTCCAGCGCACCCTCCGGATCGGGCAGACCCGGTTCCCTGCCATCGGGCGGGCCGCCCGCCGCCCGGTGCGCCGTCGCCGCACGCGCCGCATCGAAGAGGATGTAGCCCAGAAGCGACAGGAGGATCAGGCCGTGCCACCAGGTGAAGGGTCCGAGGAAGGCCAGCCCGATGAACAGAAGCGTGCCCGCGATCATGAAGTTGTAGGTCCGCCGCGTGTCGCTCGCCGCGTGCAGGCCCGAGATGATCGCGGGCACGCCGAGGACGAGCAGCACGTTCGCCGTGTTCGACCCCACCACGTTGCCGAGGGCGAGGCCCGGCACGCCGTCGAGGATCGACTTGATCGAAATGAGAAGCTCGGGCGCGGAGGTGCCGAAGGCCACGATCGTCAACGACACGATCAGCGCGGGAATGCCGAGGCGAAGGCTGAGGTTGACCGCCCCCTTCACGAGCACGTCGCCGGCAAGGAGCAGGACGAGCAGGCCCAGCGCCGCCAGGCCGAATTCGGCTGCCATCCCCTAGTCCCGCCCTTCGCAATGCGGGCAAGGACCGCCCTTGAGGTTGTAGCGGCCGCAGGTCTTGCAAAGGCATGGCTTGGGCAGGCCGTGGCGCCGGGTGATCTTGGGCAGCTTCGGCACGCGCAGGCGCCCGAACATGGCGAGCACGGCCATGAAGACCAGGAACAGGGTGACGATCTTGAGCATCACGACAGGCCGAACCGCGCGAAGGCCGCGCGCTCCTCCAGTCCGCCGGCGATCTCCGAGCCAAGGGACAGTCCGACGCGCCCGAAGAAGCTGCGCTTCGGCCCGTAGACTGCGAAGCGTGTCTTGTCGCCGAAGATCTCCTTCATCTTCGGCACGAGGTGGCCGATGCCGTCGGCAAGGCCCAGTTCCACGGACTTGGCGCCGGTCCAGAAGGCGCCGGTAAACAGCTCGGGGTGGTCGGAAAGGCGATCACCGCGGCGGGACTTCACGTGATCCATGAAGGCCGCGTGGATATCCTCCTGCAGGCCCTTGAGGCGGGCAACGTCCTCCTCCTTCTCGGGGCGGAAGGGATCGAGGATCGATTTCGACTCCCCGGCCGTGTAGACGCGCCGCTCGACACCGATCTTCCGGATCGCATCGGTGAAGCCGAAGCCTGCCGAGATCACGCCGATGGAACCCAGGATCGAGGAGTGATCGGCCCAGATTTGGTCGCCGGCACAGGCAAGCCAGTAGCCGCCCGAGGCTGCCACGTCCTCGACGAAGGCGTGGACAGGCACCTTCTTCTCCTCCGACAGCCGCCGGATTCGGGCGGAGATCAGCGAGGACTGCACCGGGCTGCCGCCGGGAGAGTTGATGGCAAGTGCGACGGCCTTCGGCTTGCCGCGGCGGAAGGCGCGTTCGATCGCCGGCGCGACGGCCTGGTCGTTCAGCCCCGTCCCCCGCGGATTGGCCATGATCGCGCCCTGCAGGCGGACGACGGCGACCAGCGGGTCGGATGAGAGGAACGGGATGAAGCGTCTCATGCCGGGCGACATAGAGGCGCCGCCGGAGGGCAACAAGGCGCGGAGGCGCGAATTGCGGGCAACTGTGGCGGGATCGCGAGACCGTTTCGCGGTTACCCTGCACGCGCGGTTCCGCCGGCGAGGGGGTCTCCGCCGCCTCGCGCTCCCACGAGCGGCACTTGGGGTAAAGATGAAGGCCGGCTGGGTCACCGTGCGGTCCAGCCCCCGTCGACGGGGATGGCGGTTCCGGTCACGTTGTGGGCGACAGGCGCGCAGAGCCAGAGCGCGAGCGCGCCGATCTCGGAGGCGTCGGACATGCGCAGCGATGGCTGCTTCTCGGCCAGAAGCTCCGCGATGCCGAGGTCGCGATCGCCGCCATGAAGTGCCGCGCGCGCCTCGATCTGGGGCGCGATGATCGCGGTCTCGGTCCAGCCGGGGCAGATGCAGTTGACCGTCACGCCGCCCATCGCGCGGTCGCCCGCGGCCGCGTATTCCAGTGCCGCGACGCGGGAGAGGCCGACGAGGCCGTGCTTCGCCGCGACGTATGGGCCCTTGTCCTTCGACGCGACGAGGCCGTGGACCGAGGCGACGTTGATGACCCGTCCATAGCCGCGCGCGGCCATTCCGGGCAGGGCGTGGCGCATCGTGTCGAAGGCAGCGGAGAGGTTGACGGCGAGGATCGCGTCCCATTTCTCTCGCGGCATCTCGGAAAGTGGCGCAGTGTGCTGGATGCCCGCGTTGTTGACGAGGATGTCCGGCCCGCCCCAGGCGGCGACGGCACGCATCAGCCCGTCGATGCGGCCCGGGTCGCGCAGGTCGCCGTCGAAGAACTCGGCCTGCGGCGCTCCTCGGTCGCGGAGGTGGTGGCAGACCTCCTCGATCTGCGCATCACCCGCGATGCCGTGGACCGCGATCCGCGCCCCCGCGCCCGCAAGCGCCTCGGCGATGGCGAGCCCGATGCCCTGCACCGAGCCCGTGACGAGCGCGGTCTTTCCCGAAAGATCCGTCATGCCTACTCCCCCTTGAGCCGCTGGCGCAATTCGGTCTTCAGCACCTTGCCGTAGTTGTTCCTGGGCAGTTCCGGCAGTGCAAAGTAGTCCTTCGGCCGCTTGAACCGCGCCATCTGCGACAGGCAGTGCGCGTCGAGCGCGGCCGGGTCGAGCGTGCGACCCGCCGCCGTCACGACGAAGGCCACAACGTCCTCGCCCCATTCCGCCGAAGGCCGCCCGACGACGGAGACCTCGTGGACATCGGCATGGGTAAGCAGCACCTCCTCCACCTCGCGCGGGTAGATGTTGGTCCCGCCCGAGATGATGACGTCCTTCGAGCGGTCGGCGAGGGTGAGGTAGCCGTCGTCGTCGAGCGAGCCCACGTCGCCTGTCATCAGCCAGCCGTCCCTCAGGGTCTTCGCCGTCGCCTCCGGGTTGTTCCAGTAGCCCGGCATGACGGGT
>CAZUVG010000239.1:0-5215 GCA_964623765.1 uncultured Roseicyclus sp. | reverse complement strand
GCCTCGTGGAATGGCCCGAGCGCATGGCGCCCGATTGGCCGGCCGAGGCGCTCCTCCTTCGGCTGGAGCCCGACCCGTGCGGCGCATCGGAGGGCCGCGTGGCGCAGCTCTGGGCGCATCCGGGCAACCCGCGGGCCGAGCGGCTCGTGCCGGCCTTTGCGGAGGGGGCATGAGCGCCGCGGACGTTCTTCTCCGACGTGCCGGCTGGGCCGCGGCAGCCCAGGAGCCGATCGCGTCCGACGCGTCGGACCGGACCTATCTCCGCCTGCGCCGCGGTGATGGAGCGACCGCGATTCTCATGCGCGCGCCGGTGGCCGCCTCGGACACCGCCCGCCGCCAGTTCGCGGCCTTCCGCCGCATCGCCGACTGGCTGCGGGCGCAGGGGTTTTCGGCGCCGGACGAGATCGCGGCGGATGCGGACGAGGGTCTCCTGCTGCTGGAGGACCTCGGCGAGACGCGGCTCGCGCAGCTTGTCGAGGCCCGTGCCGACGATGCCCGGCTGGCCTATGCCGCTGCCGGGGCAGTGCTGGCCGATCTGGCCGCGGCATCGCCGCCGCCCGGGCTCGACGTGCCGTCGCCGGAGGCGATGGCAGGCATGACGGAGATCACCTTCGAGGACATGCCCGGGACCGCGGACCTCGGGCGTGCAGTCCGGTCGGCCCTCGCCGAGGCGCTGGACCGGATCGCGGCGAAAGGCGTCGTCTCGCTCAGGGACATGCATGGGGACAACCTGATCTGGCGTCCCGAAATGGCGGGCAAGGCACGGATCGGCCTGCTCGACTTCCAGGACGCGCTGATCCTGCCGGACGGCTACGACATCGCCTCGCTCGTCGATGACCCGCGGCGCGTCGTGCCGGAGGAATGGCGGGGCGACCTCGTGGCGGATTACGCGGCCGCGCGCGGGATGGATGGCGCGGAGATGGCGTTCCGCGTCGATCTCCTGTCCGTCCTGCGCAACGTTCGCGTCCTCGGCATCTTCCGCCGCCTCGCCGAGCGGCGCAGCCCGGCCTACGCCCGCTTCCTGCCACGCACGCGCGCCCTTCTCGTGCGGGCTGTATCCCGCCCCGAACTTTCCGCGCTCCGCCCCGCGGTCGCGGAGCTCGTCGCGCGGTCGGAGGCCCTGCCGGAGGCCGCGCGGTGAGCCACGCATGCCTGATCCTCGCCGCGGGTTTCGGCACGCGAATGGGCGGGCTGACCCGCGATTGGCCCAAGGCGCTGATCGAGGTCGCCGGCCGCCCCCTTGTCGCCCACGCGCTGGAGGCTGCGCGCGCCGCGGGTGCCGGGCCGATCGCGGTCAACGGGCACTACCGGGCCGAGGCGCTTAGGGACTGGCTGCGCGCCAACGCCCCCGACGTGATCTTCCTGCACGAGACCCCCGGGATCCTCGACAGCGGCGGTGCGGTGAAGAACGCGCTCCCCGTGCTCGGTCCCGGGCCGGTCTTCACGCTGAACGCCGATGCGGTCTGGGACGGCCCGGCGCCCCTCGCTGCGCTTGCCGCCGCTTGGGACGTCACGCGGATGGACGCGCTGCTCGCGCTCGTGCCGCGTCCGGCCGCCGTCGGCCGTCTTGGCGGTGGAGACTTCGCGCTGGGCGCCGACGGACGGCTTTCGTGGGACAAGGGGCCAGGCGGAGCCGTTTACGTCGGTGCGCAACTGATCGAGCCCGCGCGTCTTGCGGCCCGCCGCGAGGCCGTGTTCTCCATGAGGGAGCACTGGGAGGAGTTCATGGCCGCGGGACGGCTTCACGGCATCCTGCACGCGGGGCGATGGGCGGATGTCGGGCACCCCGGCGGGATCGCGGCGGCGGAGGAGATGCTGGGCGCATGACACGGCTGTTCGAGGCGGCGGACGCGCCGCGCATCTTCGCGACGACCCTCGGCATCGACTTCTGCGCGGCGCTGCTCGCGGGTCTGGATGCCCGGCTCGCGGGGCACCCGCCCGAGGCGCTGGCGCGGGTCGAAGTCCACGTTGCCAACGCCCGGATGCAGCGGCGGCTGCAGTCGCTCTACCTCGCGCGCGGGGCGGGTTTCCTGCCGCGCATCCGACCCGTGGCCGCGTTGTCCGAAGCCGCCGATCTTGCCGGTATGCCACCGGCGATCGCGCCCCTGCGCCTTCGCCTGAAGCTTGCCGACCTCGTGCGGCGGCTGATCGAGGGTGACCCCACGATCGCGCCGCGTTCGGCGATCTATCCGCTATCCGACAGCCTTGCCGACCTGATGGGCGAGATGTTCGAGGAGCGCGTGACGCCCGCCGACATCGCCGGTCTCGACATGGGCGCGCAGTCCGGTCACTGGGCGCGCGCGCAGGCCGTGCTTGCCGTGGTGGAGGACTTCTTCGGCGCCGAGGCAGCCCTGACGCCCGAGGCGCGGCAGGCGCAGATCGTGGACCGGCTGATCCGAAAATGGGAAGTTGTGCCGCCCGACCACCCGGTGATCGTCGCGGGTTCCACCGGCTCGCGCGGGGCGACGGCGCGGCTGATGCAGGCCGTCGCGCGGCTGCCGCAGGGGGCAGTCGTCCTGCCGGGTCTCGACCGCGACATGCCCGCGGAACTCTGGCGGAGGCTTCTGGAGGGGCGGCGGCTGCCCGGGCTCGGCGGCGAGGACCACCCGCAATACAGGCTCGCCCGGGTGGCCGAGGCGGCGGGGATCGCGCCCGCCGACATCCCCGAATGGGCGCCCGACGTGCCGCCTGCGAGCGCCGCGCGCAACCGGCTGATCTCGCTCGCGCTCCGGCCCGCGCCGGTGACCGACCAGTGGCGGGAGGAGGGGCCGCGGCTCGAAGGGCTCGCCGAGGGGCTGGCCGGCGTGACGCTTCTAGAGGCGCCGAGCCCGCAGGCCGAGGCCACCGCCATCGCGCTGGGCCTCAGGCATGCCGCCGAGAGGGGCGTGGCCGCGGCGCTGGTCAGCCCTGACCGCAACC
This sequence comes from uncultured Roseicyclus sp., assembly GCA_964623765.1. Classification (GTDB taxonomy): domain Bacteria; phylum Pseudomonadota; class Alphaproteobacteria; order Rhodobacterales; family Rhodobacteraceae; genus Roseibacterium. Next base: position 2,296 of record CAZUVG010000239.1, on the reverse strand, counting down.
TCGCCCGGCAGGTCGCCGCGGCGCTCGACCGCTGGGGGATCGTGCCCGATGACAGCGGCGGGGAACCGCTGGGCCTCACCGCCTCGGGACGGTTCCTGCGGCTGGTGGCCGAGGCGCAGGCCGGATCGCTCGACGCCGAGGGGCTGGTGGCGCTCCTGTCCCATCCGCTGACCCATACCGGGGCCGACCGCGGTCCGCACCTCCGCTTCGCCCGGGAATTCGAGTTGCAGGCGCTCCGGGGCAGGGTCGTCTTTCCCGGGAGGCGGACGCTCGTCGATTGGGCAGATGCCCGGAGGACCGACCGCGAAGCGGCGCGGGCATGGGCCGAATGGGTCGCCGACGTCCTGCTCGGCCCCCGCGACCCGGGCCCACGCGAGTTCGCCGAACGGGTCGACGCCCATGTCGCCATGGCCCATGCGCTTGCGGCCGGTCCGGGGCAGGATGGCGCCGGGAAGCTCTACGAGAGCGACGGGGGCGAGGCCGCCGCGCGGCTCGTGGCCGACCTGCAGGCCGAGGCGCGGCATGGCGGGCCGATGACCGCCCGCGACTATGCCGACTTCGTGAGCGCCCTGGCCGCCGACCGCGAGGCGCGCTCGGTCCTGCGGCCGCATGCGCGCATCCAGGTCTGGGGCACGCTGGAGGCGCGGGTTCAGGGCGCGGATCTCCTGATCCTCGCGGGGCTCAACGACGGCGTCTGGCCGCCCGCACCCGGTGCCGACCCCTGGCTCAACCGCGCGCTGCGCGACGCGGCCGGGCTGCGGCTGCCCGATCGGGCGATCGGGCTGTCGGCGCACGACTTCCAGCAGGCCGCCGCCGCGCCCGAGGTCTGGCTCTGCCGCGCCCGGCGGGACGCGGAGACCGACACCGTGCCTTCGCGCTGGCTCAACCGGATCACGAACCTGCTGGAGGGTGCGAGCGAGACCTCCGCCCGCTGCCTTGGCGAGATGCGGGCGAGGGGGGATGACTGGCTCGCCCTCGCGGAGACGCTGACCCGGCCGCAGGCCGCGTTGCCGCCGGCGCCGCGGCCTGCGCCCGCCCCGCCCCTTGCCGCGCGGCCCGGGAAGATCAGCGTGACCGAGGTGGAGACGCTCGTCCGTGACCCCTACGCGGTCTATGCACGGCGCGTCCTCGGCCTTGCGCCGCTCGACCCGCTCCGCGCCGAACCCGATGCCGCCATGCGCGGAACCGTGCTTCACGACATTCTCGAACGCTTCACCGCCGACCATCCGGTCAGCCTGCCCGCCGATGCCGAGGCGCGGCTCGTGGGACTCGCGGACGAGGTGCTGCAAGCCCTGCCCTGGCCGGTCGCCCGGCGTCTGTGGCACGCACGGCTTGCGCGGGTCGCAGCCTGGTTCGTCCGGACGGAGGCGGAGCGGCGGGCCTTCGCCCGGCCGCACCTCGTGGAGGCGCGTGCGCAATGGGACGTGCCGGGCCTGCCGCGGCCGCTGAGACTGACGGGCAAGGCCGACCGGATCGACCTCCTGCCCGATGGGCGGGCGGCAATCTACGACTACAAGTCGGGCAAGCCGCCGACCGCGAAGGAGGAGCGCGCCTTTGCCAAGCAGCTCTGGCTCGAGGCCGCGATGGCCGCCGACGGCGCCTTCGGGGACGGGCCGCTGGAGGTCGCGCGGATCGCCTACATCGGGCTGGGCGCCCAGCCTCAGGTGGTGGCGCACGACCCCGGGCCCGGGGACCTGGCTCGGGTTCGGGAGGAGTTCCACGGCCTCATGGCGCATTTCCAGGATCCGTCCAACGGCTTCCCCTCGCGCCGCGCCGTCCGGAACCTTCAGTGGAGAGGAGACTTCGACCAGCTCGCCCGCCACGGCGAGTGGGACGAGACCGCTCCGGCCGAGACGATCCGGGTGGGGGGCGGGCCATGAACGAGGCGACCATCGCGCAGGTGACGGCTGCAAGCCCCGAGGTTTCCACCTGGCTTTCGGCGAACGCGGGCTCGGGCAAGACGCGCGTGCTGACTGACCGTGTCGCCCGACTTCTTCTGCAAGAAGTTCCGCCTGAGCGGATCCTCTGCCTGACCTACACGAAGGCAGCCGCGATGGAGATGCAGAACCGCCTGTTCAGGCGCCTCGGCGCGTGGGCCATGAAGCCCGAGGCGGACCTGCGCACCACGCTGGAGGAGGTGGGCGTCGATCCCGTCAGCCTGACGCCCGAACTATTGCGGCGGGCGCGCACGCTGTTCGCACGCGCCATCGAGACGCCGGGCGGGCTCAAGATCCAGACGATCCATTCCTTCTGCGCCGCCGTGCTGCGACGCTTCTCGTTGGAGGCGGGCGTGAGC
>CAZUVG010000238.1:0-5223 GCA_964623765.1 uncultured Roseicyclus sp. | reverse complement strand
GAACGCGGCGAGCGTCCGGGTGCGGTCGGGCGAGACGCTCGGCATCGTGGGCGAGAGCGGGTCGGGCAAGACCACGCTCGCGCTCGCGGTGCTGCGGCTCATCTCCTCCGACGGACCCGTCGTCTTCATGGGCCGCAACATCCAGGGCCTGAAGTCGCGCGACCTGCGCGGGATCAGGCGGGAGATGCAGGTCGTCTTCCAGGACCCCTACGGAAGCCTGAGCCCGCGGATGACCGTGGAGCAGATCGTCTCCGAGGGTCTCACCGTCCACGGCAGCATCGGCGCGGCTGAACGCCGAGAGAAAGTCGCGGAGATCCTGCAGGAGGTCGGCCTCGATCCGCGCATGATGGATCGCTACCCGCACGAGTTTTCCGGCGGCCAGCGGCAGCGGATCGCGATCGCGCGGGCCATGATCCTGCGCCCCAGGCTCGTGGTGCTGGACGAGCCGACCTCGGCGCTTGACATGACGGTGCAGGTCCAGATCGTCGAGCTTCTCCGCCGGCTGCAGGCGGATCACGGGCTCGCCTACCTCTTCATCAGCCACGACCTGAAGGTCGTGCGTGCGCTCAGCCACAAGGTGATCGTGATGAAGCAGGGCGACGTGGTGGAGAGCGGCGACACGGATGCGCTTTTCGACAACCCGCGCCACGAATACACGCGTGAGTTGATGAAGGCCGCCTTCGGGGAGGTGCCCGGAACCGCGGCCTGAAGCCGCGGCCCCGCGTGCTCAGAACGCCGACGAGTGCCCCTCGGCGCGCATGTCGTAGGCGTCGAAGGCCCGCGCGATCATGCGGGCGAGGGGGCGTCCCTCGTCCACGATCTCGAAGCCCTCCGGCGTGGTCCGCGTCATTTTCGGGAAGGCCCTGTCAACTTCGGCGTACATCTGGGCGAGCCTTTGGGGGCTTACCCCGTACTCCTCCACGATGGGCGCGGTGCGGATCGCGAAGTCGCAGAGCAGCATCTCGATCATGCGTCCGCGCCAGTGGTCCTCGCCCTTGAAGACGTGGCCGCGGCCCGTGGCCATCTCGCCCTCCCGCACGCAGGCCTGGTACTGCGCGGTGCCCGCGGCATTCTGGGCGTAGCCCTGCGGGAACTTCGAGATGGCCGAGGCACCCAGACCGATGAGCGTGTCGCAGGTGTCGTCCGTGTAGCCCTGGAAGTTTCGCCGGAGGTGCCCTGTCCGCGCCGCGACGGCCATCGAGTCGGAAGGCCGTGCGAAATGGTCGATGCCGATCTCGTCGTAGCCGTCCCAGAGGAACAGTCGCCGTGCCGTGTCGAAGAGATGTAGCCGTTCCTCGGGAGTGGGCAGGGCGTCTGTCGGGATCATGGATTGCCGCTTGGCCATCCATGGCACGTGGGCGTAACCATAAAGTGCGACGCGGTCCGGACTTAACGACAGAAGCATCTGCACGCTTTCCGCGATACGCCCCTGGTTCTGGTGGGGAAGGCCGTAGAGGATGTCGGCATTGAGCGAGCGGATGCCATGGGCGCGCAGCGCCTCGACCGTGTCGCGGGTGACCTCGTAGCCCTGGATGCGCCCGATGGTCTGCTGGATCTGCTCGTCGAAGTCCTGAACCCCGATCGAGGCGCGGTTCATTCCGATCTCCGCGAGCGCGGCGAGTCGCCCCTCGTCGATCTCGTTGGGGTCGATCTCGACCGAGAACTCCGCACCGTCGGCAAGCGGCATGGCATCGGTGATCGTCGCGGCGAGCGCGCGCATCTGGTCGGGTTGCAACAGTGTCGGCGTGCCGCCGCCCCAGTGCAGGCGTGCGATGTTGACGCCCTCGGGCAGGATCGCCCTGAGGTTCGCGACCTCCTGCGTCAGCGTTTCGACATAGGCCCTGACCGGCTCGTCCGAGCGGGTTCCCTGCGTCCGGCAGGCGCAGAACCAGCAAAGGCGGCGGCAGAAGGGCACGTGAATGTAAACCGAAATGGACGACCCCTCGGGGATCGTTCCCACCCATTCCTGGAAGACGGCGCCCGTCACGTCGTTCGAGAACTTGGTGGCCGGCGGATAACTCGTGTACCGCGGCACCCTGGCATCGAAAAGACCGAGGCGGCGAAGTTGCGTATGATGCTCCATTGTATTACTACTACAGGTAGAACGCGCACCCTCACTTTGACGTGGATCAAATGAGGTCTGCCAGTCTGGCCGGAGGACCTCGCATGCCAAGCAAGCAACAGCTCGCCTTTCCGCAGGCGGATTGCGCTGACTGTCCCATCCGCCACCGGGCCGTCTGTGCCCGGTGCGAGACCGAAGATCTCGATAGTCTCGAGGCGATCAAGTACTACAAATCCTACGATGCGGGTCAGACGATCGTCTGGGCCGGCGACAAGATGGATTTCGTCGCCTCGGTGGTGCACGGCGTGGCGTCCTTGACGCAGACGATGGAAGACGGGCGCCGGCAGATGGTCGGTCTTCTTCTGCCGTCGGACTTTCTCGGACGGCCGAACCGCGAATCGGCGCCCTACGACGTCACGGCCACGACGAACATCCAGCTGTGCTGCTTCCGGCGGCAGCCGTTCCTCGACCTGATGGACAGCAAGCCGCAAATCGCGCAGCGGCTGCTCCAGATGACCCTCGACGATCTCGACGCGGCCCGCGAGTGGATGCTGCTCCTCGGGCGCAAGACGGCGCGGGAGAAGATCGCGAGCTTTCTGTCGATCATCGCGCGCCGGGATGCGACGGCGAACAATACCGGGGGGCATGGCGAGGTCTCCTTCGACCTTCCGCTGACGCGCGAGGCGATGGCGGACTATCTGGGTCTGACACTGGAGACGGTCAGCCGCCAGATGTCCGGCCTGAAGCGCGATGGCGTGATCCGGCTCGAGGGCAAGCGCCACGTCGTCATCCCCGATTTCGACCTGCTGATGGACGAGACGGGCGACGACGCCGACGGCGGTATCCTGAGCTGACCGGGACGGGCGGTCTGCCGATCCGGGAAGCCGCGGCAAGCGACATCCCGGCGCCCTGCTGCATCTGGAAGCGTCCGAGATCTGCCTCATTGCCGAATGCTCTGGCCTGTGCGCCGCGTTCTGTTTTTCGCGGCCGGCCGGGTCTCGGGCCTTTACGTCGACCACGAGCATGCGCGCCAAGGGGTCGCAAGCGCATTCCTTCGGGTGGCGGAAGGACGGCGGAGGTCGGGCGGGGCTGCCGCAGGCCTCCCGCCTGCCGCCCGCCCTCAGAGGCATCCGGCCGCGCGCATGGCTGCGAGGACGGGCACGGCAGCCCCATACTACATGCGGGGTGGCGCGGTGATCGAGGTGGCAGACTTGGAAGGGCCCGCCGCGCAGGACGGGCCTTCCTGATCGCATCAGGCCGCGATCGCCGCGCGTTCAGTGGGCCATGAAAACCGCCACCTTGGCATGTTCCAGCATGTTGCGCGTGGCTCCGCCGAGGATCGCTTCGCGGAACCGGGAGTGGCCATAGGCGCCCATGACGAGCAGGTCCGCATCGATGTCCTCGACGTGACGCGCGATCACCTCGCTCACGCGGGGCAGGGTCTGGGGCACGAGGTTGACCTCCACGTGCGCGCCGTGCCGGGTCAGCATCCGTGCCAGTTCGTCGCCCGGGTCGGACGTATCCGAGCCGTGACGCTCCGGCGCCACCATGCAGACCGAGACCTGCTTCGCCGCGATCAGCAGGGGCAGTGCCCGGCGTACCGCCTCCATCGCCTCGGGCGAGTCGTTCCAGGCGATGACTACCTTCTCGGGCTTCATCGTGGGCGCCGTGTTCCCCGACAGCACGATCACCGGCGCGTGGCCCTGGAACATGGCCGATTCCACGATCACCGGCGCGTCGGCCGGAAGTCCCTCGCCGTAGGGCTTGGGCAGCACGACGAGATCGGCGTAGCGGGCGCGGCGGGCCACGATCGTGGTGACCGAGGCCGACTGCGCCACCAGCGCCTCCACCCCCCAGCTAAGCCCCGAGCGCTCGAGCCGCTCGCGCGCCGCCTTCTCGATCCGCGTCGCCTCGGCCTGGGCCTGTGCCAGCGTCTCCTCGTGCATCAGAGCCGTGGCGCCGGCGAAGTAGTAGCCCGTCTGGGTGCGGTCGATCCCGATGCACAGCACGTCGAGATGTGCCCCCGCGCTTTCGGCGACCTCGACCGCGGCATCGAGGACGGGAGCCGTGTCGTCCGTCTCGGTCAGGATGGTGAGTATGCTCTTGTAGGCCATGAAACCCTCCTCGGTTCTCTTCCCGATCCTGATAGGGCGTCGATGCCCTGCGGCACCTTGACTTGCGTCAACCGCCGGGCAGGTCGGTGCCTTTGACATGGATCAAGGCCCTGTTCCCCTGCATCCGCGATTTGAAGACAGATGGAACAGCCCCGGCGGGGGGACCCGAGTCGTACGGGGCCTCCGTCGAGCGGTGAACGACTAAGGGACGACCCAATGCTCGATTACGTGAAGCTTGCGCTTCTCGGCCTGATCGCGATCTGTGCCGCGATCGCCGCGAACTACGCCCGGGACATGGCCTACCAGGTCCACGCCCTTCTGATCATGGCCATCGCAGGCGGCCTCTTCCTCTGGCAGCTTCGCCGGACCGGAGAGCCGACAGTGCCGGCGCCGGCCAACGAATACATGGACGGGCCGGTCAAGGCCGCCGCGATCGCGACGGCCTTCTGGGGTGTGGTGGGCTTCCTCGCGGGCGTCTTCATCGCGTTCCAGCTCGCCTTCCCGCAGCTCAACTTCGAATGGGCCCAGGGCTACCTGAACTTCGGCCGGCTTCGTCCCCTGCACACCTCGGCAGTGATCTTCGCCTTCGGCGGCAATGCGCTTCTGGCGGCGTCGTTCTACATCGTCCAGCGGACCTCGGCGGCGCGCATGTGGGGCGGCGGGCTGACGTGGTTCGTCTTCTGGGGCTACCAGCTGTTCATCGTGCTCGCGGCCACCGGCTACCTGATGGGCGCCACCCAGAGCATGGAATACGCCGAGCCGGAATGGTACGTCGACCTCTGGCTGACGATCGTCTGGGTCGCCTTCCTCGCGGTCTTCGTGGGGACGCTGTTGAAGCGTAAGGAGCCCCACATCTACGTCGCCAACTGGTTCCTGCTCAGCTTCATCGTCACCGTGGCGATGCTCCACGTCGTGAACAACCTGACCGTCCCGGTCTCCATCTTCGGGTCGCGGTCGGTGCACGTGATGTCGGGCGTCCAGAGCGCGATGACCCAGTGGTGGTACGGCCACAACGCCGTGGGCTTCTTCCTGACCGCCGGCTTCCTC
>CAZUVG010000237.1:0-5242 GCA_964623765.1 uncultured Roseicyclus sp. | reverse complement strand
GGCGGCGCGCCTCACGGATGCGCCGCCGTATTTTCATCGTCGCTTCGGGCCACGAGCGATAGCCCCACATCTCCGCCGCGCGCTGCTCGGCGACGAAGCGCGGCACCCGGTCCCCTTCCTCGATGATGGCCGCGCGCTCCTCGAGAAGATCGAGCGCGATCTCCGGGTCGATGTCAGGCTCCGCGTGCATCCTGCGCCCCCAACCTCGCCCGCACGTCTGCGAGGAACGACACGTCGCCGTCTGGGATCGGCGGCAGGCCGCGCTTGCGCCGGCCGGTCGCGTAGTTTTCAAGGAACCGAAGCTCCTCGATGGCGCCCGCGTCCCCGGCCTCGGCAGCGGCGAGAAGCCTCCGCTGCCTTAGCTGTCCCTCCTGCCGCGTCGCCGGCGGGCCGTCCCCCGACGGCGGCGGCGGCGGCTGATGCTCCGGCCCGCGCGGCTGTGCGGCAGGAGTTGGGCTGCGATAGGCCCCAACGTCGCGCGCGCGCTGCTCCATCGCCTTGGCGAAGTAGCGGAACGAGTAGGGCGGCGTCGGGTCTGCGCGCCGCTCCATGATGCCGGTGATGACTTCCAGGATGCCGTCGGCAGACAGGCCCAATTCCCTGCGCCACCGGAACGCCTCGGCCATGTCGTTCGTCGAGCCGATGCGCTTGCCGTTGGGCCCGAGAAGGCCGCTCACCGGGTCGGCCCCGAGCGCACGAAGGATCCTCGACCGCAGCTCCGTGTCCTCCTCGCTCAATGGCGGCGGCTGCCGATAGGTCGGAGGCGTCGCGGGCTTGGGCGGGGATGGTGCCGCCATGGGCTTAGGCTGGACCGCGCGTGATGCTACGGGATGGCGTGCCGGCTGCGGCGGCGGTGGCGCCGGTCGTGGCGGCGGAGGCGGAGGCGGTGGTGGAGGGGCTGCTGGCTCCGGCGGTTCCGGCTGCGGCGCTGGCTCCGACCGGGCGACAGGTTCGACCGGCTCTTTGACCGGCCCCTCGACCGGCTCCTCGACGGGATCGGGGTGCGAGTTGGCCAAGCACTGCTGGACCAGATCGCAGGTCCACTCCCCATCTTCGATCCGCCAGATCGTGAGCATCGCCGCGCGGTGGCGCTGGCTGAACGCGCGCACGGATGTGCGCGCGATCCGCGCAAGCGCCCGGTTGTCGTCGGGGATCCATCCCTGCGCCTTGTAGGCGTGCAGGAACAGCATCCAGAAGACGCCTTGCTGGGTGGCATCCAGATCCAGCGTAGCGGCAAGATACGCCTGGATGTCCACCTCGATTGTGCTTCGATCCTCACCCATCAGTCAGACCCCTGCATCACGTAGTTCGTCTCCAGAAGCATCCGGCACGTCGCCGTGCCGAGGCGCCCGTTGCGGTTCTTGCCGACGATCACCTCGACCTTGTTGCGGGCTTTCTCCATCCGCTTGAGCCAGGCAGCGTGCTTCTCGAGGTCGTCCTGCGGCGGCTCGTTGCGCTGCTCGTAGTATTCGTCGCGGTAGGCGAAGAGCACGCGGTCGGCATCCTGCTCCAGCGAACCGCTGTCGCGCAGATCGGAAAGCTGCGGGCGCTTGTTGTCGCGTTGCTCGACGCCGCGCGAGAGCTGCGACAGGAGCACCATCGGCAGGGAGTAGCGGACGCAGATCTGCTTCATCGCCCGCGAGATCCGGCTGATCTCCTGGTTGCGGTTCTCGCCCGACGCCTCGATCAGTTGCGCATAATCCACGATCACGAGGGGCGCGGCGTCCGGCTCGGGCAGCTTCTTCCGCGCGGCGCGCAGTCCAGCCGCGAGGCGCGGCAGCGCCGCGAAGGTCGTGGGCAGGAACACGATCGGCAGCTGCGCCGCCATGACCTGCAACTGCTTCATGCGGGGGATGAGGCTGTTCGGCACGTCGGCCCGCATCATCTTGTCGTAGTGGATCGCACCCCCGTCCGTGGCCGCGCTCATCTCCGAAATCGCCCTGTAGGCGATGTCCTCGGGCCGCATTTCCAGTGAGACGAACACCACGCCATGCCCGGCGCGCGCCGCGTTGAGCGCGAAGACGAGGGCGAGCGCCGTCTTGCCCATGCTGGGCCGGCCGCCGAAAAGCGTCATCTGGCCGGGGAAAAAGCCGCCGATGATGCTGTCAAGCTCCTGCAGGCCGCTGCGGATGACGTGCGAAGAGCCGGAACGCACGCGCGCGAACTCCTCGAGCGCCTCGAACGACGCCTCGCCCATCGTCACCGGCCGGGCGATCTCGCGCGCGCCCTCCAGCGCGGCCAGCCCCATCTCCACGCGGCTCGCCACCTCGTCGGTCGGCGATGTTCCGCGCTCCAGCGCATCCCGCGCCTCGCCGAACAGCGCGATCAGGCGCCTCTTCGCCTGCAGGTCCGCGAGGATGCTCACGTAGTCAGTGGCGAGGTGCGGGGGGCCGATCGACAGCCCCACCAGTTTGGCGATATAGCCGCCGCGCTGCCCTTTGCCGAGCTCCTGCATGCCCGCATGCCCGGCGAGCTCGTGCTGCACCCGCGGGACGGACGCGCCCTCGCCGCGCTCCTCCATCCCCGAGATCACGTCGAAGATGTCGCCATGCACCGGGTCGTAGAAGAGGTCGCGGCCGCCCCTGGCGTGGCAGGCGGAGAGAAGCGTGCTGTCGAGCAAGAGCGCGGCGAGAAGCTGCTGCTCGGCCTCGACGTTGTGAGGAGGCTCGGCCTTGGGCTGAAATAGCACAGGCTGAACCATCACCGGCGACGCACTTCCCTGATCTCGACGCCCTGCGCGGCGAGGATCGCGCGCTTCAGCTTGTAGACGGCCGTCTCCGCGCCCTTGGCGTCCTCGACCACTTCCCGGCCATCCTCGACGTAGGTGAAGTCCGCGACGTAGCGCAGGCGCCGCCCGCCCTTCGCCTTGAGAGGGCCGTCGCGCCCCATCAGGTCGATCGAGACCTGTCGGCGCAGGTCGCTGATGGCCCCGGCGTTTTCGAGGATGCGCAGCTCGCGCCACCGCTCGTATTCCCAGCGGCTGTCGAACGTCATCCCGTCGATCTGGACCTTCGCGTTGCCGTATTTGGAGCGCCCCTTGTGCCCGCGGGGGCGGCTCCTGCGCATCGCCTGATAGTCGGCAGGGCTCATCTTCATGCCTCACCCCGCCCGCATGAGGTCGCCGCGCTTTCGCTCTATGGCGCGCATGGCCTCGGCGGGAATGCCGCCGTAGAGCGCACGCAGGCCGCCCACGAAGCCGTCGAGCTCTTCGAGCGAGCGGATCGACGAGATCTTCTTGGCGAGGTGCGGGTCGAATTGCTCACGCCCCTCGATGCTCATTGGGCTGCTCCCTTAAACAGCGGCCCCAGGTCGCCGGACTCTTCTCGGTGGACTGGATCGCGCCATTCGTCAGCGATGCGCTTGTGCGCGATGCTCGCGTATTCGGGGTTCAACTCGCAGAGGATGGCCCGGCGGTTGTGACGGGCGGCAACAAGCCCGGTGGTGCCAGCGCCGCCGAACGGGTCGAGGACGGTGCCGCCCTTCGGGCATCCGGCGAGAATGCACGGCTCGATCAGCTTCGGGGGATAGGTGGCGAAGTGGGCGTCGTTGAAAGGCTGACTGTGGACGGTCCAGACGGAGCGGCGGTTTCGTTTGCCGCTCTCGCCCGTCCATTCGTTCCCGCTTTTCGTGCGGAAAGCTTCGTCATCGTTGGCGCCGTATTTGCGCCCGCCAAAGCGAGGCCCGACCGCCTTCATGTTTCCGTTTGTCTTGCCGCCAGCGTGAGCTCGAGCCGACCCAGCTTGCTCGGCCAAATTTGGCTGCGCCAGACGCGCAACGCTGCTTGGCTGCAATGCCTCCTTCACCGCCTCTTGGTCGTAGAAATACCGCGGCCTTTTCGTCAGCAGAAACACATACTCGTGCGCTTTGGTGCAGCGGTCGCGGACGCTCTCGGGCATCGGGTTTGGCTTGTGCCAGATGATGTCCTGCCTGAGATACCACCCGTCCGCTTGAAGGGCGAAGGCGACGCGCCACGGGATGCCGATGAGGTCTTTGTGCTTCAAGCCAATGCGGGATGCAAACCGGGTCGGGTTGTATCCGTCGTGTCGATCACGGTTGACTCGCTCGCCAGCTTCCGTCTTGCCCCCCTTGCCGCCCGCCAACGTCTCGGCGGGCTGGTGCGTCCCGCCACGCTGCGCCGCATAGCTGTCCCCGAGGTTCACCCAAGCCGTCCCGTCGTCGCGCAGCACTCGGCGCACTTCGCGGAACACTTCGACCAGCGCGGCCACGAACTCGTCAGGCGTCGGCTCAAGGCCGATTTGCCCTTCGCAGCCGTAATCACGCAGGCCGAAATACGGCGGGCTCGTCACCACGCAATGCACGCTCTCGTCTGGCATCTGCCGCAGCAGATCGCGGCAGTCGCCCAAGCGGATTTCCACTCGGCCGTCTGCACATATTATCCTGTCCATCATGCGCGCGACTCCGGAGCGAACGGGATCTCGTCCTCCATGTCGCCGGCGCCGTATCCGGCAGGCGCGCCGCCGGCGGCGCCATAGCCCCAGCCACCGGCCTCGCCGCCGCCCCACCCGTCGGGCTCCTGACGGGCCGGATCGGCCGGGTTCGACTGCGCCCCTTGTTGCCCGCCCTGGCGGTCGCCCAGAGGCACGAGCGTGCCCTTGTAGGGCCGCAGCGCGATCTCGGTCGAATAGCGGTCCTGCCCCGACTGGTCTTGCCACTTGCGGGTCTCGAGCTGGCCCTCGAGATAGACCTGCGCGCCCTTGCGCAGATACTGCTCGGCGATCCGCACCAACGGCTCGGCGAAGATGCAGACGCGATGCCACTCGGTGCGCTCGCGCTTCTCGCCGCTGTTGCGGTCCTTCCACTGCTCGGAGGTGGCAACGCTCAGGTTGCAGACCGATCCGCCATTCTGGAATGTCCGTGTCTCGGGGTCGCGCCCGAGGCGCCCCAGCAAGATCACGCGGTTCACGCTCGACATGCCTGTCTCCATCTGGTCATTGGGGTGAGCGGGGCCGGCCGTGTGCCACCGGCCGGCCCCTTGGGCGCCAGATCAGGTGGGGAAAGGAGGCCCGCCCTCTGACCGCGGGTGATTTTCATGCCCGGCCCTCCGCCCGCTGGGACCGCCCGCGCCGCAACCGGGCGCGGGTGTTGAGACGAACCAGGCCGCCGCGGGAACCTCGCCCGCGGTCGCCCGCTCGATCTGCAGTATCGTGTCCCGGCCGGGGTCGCGCACCGCCGAGAGGATCTGTGACAGGTAGCTCTGGCTGATGCCGAGCCGCGCGGCCCA
>CAZUVG010000236.1:0-5280 GCA_964623765.1 uncultured Roseicyclus sp. | reverse complement strand
ATCGAGCCGGAGGGACGATGGCTCTCGGCGCTGCTCGACTACGTGATGGTCTCGCCGAACCTTGTGCCGCTCGCCCGCCGCTGGCGCATCTGGCATCCATTCGACGACCCGGACTGCTGGGCCGACCAAGACCTGCGCCATGCACTCATGACCGCGTCGGACCACTTCCCCGTCACGCTCCACCTTGCCCACACGCCCCCTTAACGGGCCCCACAGAACGCGCTATAGAACGGGAATGCGACGCGCACTGGTCCCCTGCCTTCTCTGCCTGGCCCTCGCCGCGCCTGCCGCGGCGCAGGACGAGAGCGAGACCGAACGCGGCTTCGACCTTCTGCGGGAGGGGTCGCGCCTGATCCTCGAAGGGCTGATGGACGACATGCGGCCCCTGCTCGAAGAAGCGCGGCCCTTCTTCGAGGAGGAGATGCTGCCCTTCCTCGAACGGCTGTCGATGCTGATCGACGACCTCGCGGCCTACGAATTGCCCGAACGGCTGCCGAACGGCGACATCATCATCCGCCGCAGCCCCGACGCGCCGCCGCTGGAGGAGCCGCCGCCGGAAGGCCCCGCCACGGACAACGGAGCAGAGGTCGAGCTCTGACGATTCTCGGGTGAAGCGGCCCGTGGGCGCCGTGCCCGTGCGACAGGGTATTGACTCCTCTGTCCGTGCACAGGTGTCCGGCGTCCTGCCGGCCCAAAAGTGCAGTTGTGTCCGGACCGGATTGCCTTCGGAATGCGCTCCATACAATCATGTACGGTTGCGCTGAACACCGTTGCGCCGCCCCTCCTCTAGCGGGTGACCAGCCGCGCCAGCCCGTCGATCTCCGCCTCCGCAAGGTCGTGCGCATCTGGACGCGCCATCATGAGCCGGCCGATCGCCGCCCAGTAGAGCATCCGCGCCCTCGGTCCCGCTTCCGAGGGAGAGACGTCCAACGCCCCGAGCAGTTGCTCGGCGAACCTGATGCGCCGCCAGTCGACAGCGGCCAAGAGATCGGCCACGTGCGCGTCGACGGTCGCCCAGGCCCGCACCGCCCGCTCGAGCGCCGCGCCCGACCGCAACGCACGACGCAGCATGCCGCGCAGTTGCGCCTCCGCATCTCCCTCGCGCACGACGGCGCGCAAGAGTTCCTCCGTCGTGCGATCCGTCCAGTGTGCGATGAGATCGCGCTTGAAGGCGTCGAGATCCTCGAAATGCCAGTAGAAACTGCCCCGCGTGACGCCGAGTCCCCTTGCGAGCGTCTGCGCCTTGAGCGCCCCGTGCCCCTCCGCCGCGAGACGGTCGAGCGCGAAGTCGAGCCAGTCGGCCTTCTCAAGGCGGCTCATGCTGCACCCCGCTCGGGGCCACGAACCGTGCAAATGTGCATTGAATCCACGTCACAATGCACAAGTGTACGCCCGCGGCGCCGGTGTTGTCCAGCAGGGACGTGCGGCGCGATTCTGCGAGGACCGGCCCGGGCTCCGGCGTCATGGCGATTTCGGATGGTTCATGATCCTGACGCATGAAGGCTTGGACGTACCCAAGCTTGGCTTGGCGGCAAGGGTTGAGACCGCCCTCCCGGCAGCGCATATCTGGCAAAACCCATTCGCAGAAAGAGGTCACCATGCATTCGCCCTTCTTCCGTCCGGCGGTCCTGCCCGAACGACCGCGCCTCCGCGACGCTGCCGCCGAGGCCGGCGGCAGGCCGCTGGGCGATCTGCCGGACTGGGACCTGAGCGATCTCTATTCCGCGCCGGACGCGCCGGAACTGGCAGCCGACCTCGACTGGCTGGAGACCGAATGCTCCGCCTTCGCCACCGAGTACGAGGGCAGACTGGCCGATCTCTCCTCCGCCGACCTGCGGACCTGCATCCAGCGCTACGAGGCAATCGACATGAAGGCGGGCCGCGTCATGTCTTTCGCCGGCCTGCGCTACTACCAACAGACGACCAACCCCGAGCGGGCTAAGTTCATGTCCGACATGCAGGACAGGATCACCGCCTACACCACGCCGCTTGTCTTCTTCGGGCTGGAGTTCAACCGCATCCCAGACGACCGCTACGAGGCGCTGATGGCGGAGGATGCGGAACTCGCCCGCTATCGCCCCGTCCTCGACCGGATGCGTGCCATGAAACCCTACCAGCTGTCGGACGAGCTGGAGAAGTTCCTGCACGACACGTCAGTCGTCGGGGCCAGTGCCTGGAACAGGCTCTTTGACGAGACGATCGCGGGGCTTTCCTTCGAGGTCGATGGCGAGACGCTCGGCATCGAGGGGACGCTGAACCTCCTCACCGAGCAGGAGCGCGCCAAGCGTGAGGCGGGCGCCCGGGCATTGGCCGAAACCTTCGAGGCGCGGCTGCCTCTCTTCGCCCGCGTGCACAACACGTTGACGAAGGAGAAGGAGATCACCGATCGCTGGCGCAAGCTTCCCAGCCCCCAGATGTCGCGCCACCTCGCCAACCACGTGGAGCCCGAGGTGGTGCAGGCGCTGCGCGATGCGGTGGTCGCCGCCTACCCGCGCCTGTCGCACCGCTACTACGCACTGAAGGCGAAGTGGCTCGGCCTCGACAAGCTGCAGGTCTGGGACCGCAACGCGCCGCTGCCGATGGAGGAGACGAAGATCGTCGGCTGGGACGAGGCGCGGCGGATCGTGTCGGAGGCCTACGCGGGCTTCGATCCGCGGATGGCGGAGCTGGCCGAACCCTTCTTCACCGATGGCTGGATCGACGCGGGCGTGAAGGAGGGGAAGGCGCCCGGCGCCTTCGCGCATCCGACGGTCTCGGACGTGCATCCTTACGTGATGCTGAACTACCTCGGAAAGCCGCGGGACGTGATGACGCTGGCCCACGAGCTTGGCCACGGCGTCCACCAGCGCCTTGCCGCAGGACAGGGGGAACTGCTGTCCTCGACGCCCCTCACGCTCGCCGAGACGGCAAGCGTCTTCGGCGAGATGCTCACCTTCCGCAAGCTGCTCGCGGGCGCGAAGGACGACGCCGAACGCAAGGTTCTGCTGGCCGGCAAGGTGGAGGACATGATCAACACGGTCGTGCGGCAGATCGCCTTCTACGACTTCGAGTGCAAGCTGCACGAGGCGCGCCGCGGAGGCGAGCTGACGCCCGACGACATCAACGCGCTGTGGATGAGCGTCCAGGCCGAGAGCCTTGGGCCCGTCTTCGAGTTCATGGGCGGCTACGAGACCTTCTGGGCCTACATCCCGCACTTCGTCCACTCGCCGTTCTACGTCTACGCCTACGCCTTCGGCGACGGACTCGTGAACGCGCTTTATGCCGCCTACGAGGAGGGGACCGAGGACTTCCAGGAGAAGTATTTCGAGATGCTGAAGGCCGGCGGATCGAAGCACCACAAGGAACTGCTGGCGCCTTTCGGCCTCGACGCCTCGGATCCGGCGTTCTGGGACAAGGGGCTGTCGATGATCGAGGGCTTCATCGACCAGCTCGAGGCAATGGAGGCCTGAGATAAGAAGGCCGCGCTTCCTTTCCCGCCTTGTTTCGGAGGAAGACTGGCGCCGCTGGGATTTTCGCTCCAGACGGTTTCTCGTGCGGGTTCGGCAGAACGTCCCGCCCGGCTTCCGCCTTGTGCTGGGCCTTCTGCTGATGGTGGGCGGTCTCTTCGCCTTCCTCCCGGTATTAGGGCTCTGGATGCTGCCGCTGGGCATAGCGATCGCGGCACTGGATGTCAGGCCCCTCATCAGGTGGCGCCGAAACCGCAAGCGCTAGTACCTTCGCAAGCCCAGACCCGACAGGTTGTGGCCAAAACCATATTTTTGTTTATTCGGACAGACTCACCATGTATGTTGATTGAAAAAGCAGTACATGGCGGCGGAGTGATCCGGCCGTTGCGGGCAGCGGAGGCACCAATGGACGGAAGCGGGATCGGCGAAAGCTATGCCGTCGAGACAGGGCGCTTCGACAATCCCGATGGCCTGATCCGGCTGATCCACTACGGCGCTGCGCTACGGGCGGTCGCGGAACATGTCGACGAGAGGCTCGTCACTGGCCCGTCCGGCCCGATGCTCGACCTGCTCGACCATGCGTTCGACCGTTTCATGCAGGCGCGCCCGACGTTCCGGATCGAAGAGTTCTCGCTGTTCGTGATGTCGCTGATGCTCAATCTCTGCGAAGACGAGGCAGAAGCGCAACGTGTCCGGGTCGGCTCGGCCCGTTTCATTCTTTTATCTGCGCCGAAGCTGCCCAGAGATTACGCGCCGATCATCGCGGGCGCGCGCCGGATGCTCGGTGCCGAAACGCCGAAGACGGACCGACGCACCATACCCGTGCATCCAGATGACACGCAACGATCGGTCAGGCGCGCGGCTCCCAGCCCGTACGCGCGGGCCGAAGCGTCTGTCCGGACGGAGACATCGTTGCCGGAGACGCGCCTTGCCGCGACTGTCGGCACGGTCCTTCTGACTCTTCTATTCGGCGCGATGTCGCTCGTCTACCTGGTCTATGCCGGCGAAGATCTCGAGTTCCGGGAAATTCCACCCGCCGCCGAACGCGAGCTTCGCTGACGATATCTCTCCCGGCACACGAGAGCGCCCCGGCCCGTCAGTCCAGATCCGTCCACGGCCAAGGCTTAACCTCGGAGGCAGCGGACTGATAGCGGGCAGCCTTGGCCATCCAGATTCCGAGATCGGTGCCGAAGTCTGCAAGCCGGGCGTTCCGCTCGCCGTTGTTCACCAGCATTACGACGAATTGCACCACCGTCAGCACGGTCAGCACCGTCTGCGAGATCGAAAGCATGAAGGCGATGAGGAGCATGTAGATGAACCGCATCCCGAGATTGTCGCGCCCGGGATCGTCCTGCATGCCGCTCACCCTTCCGTCGAGATTCTGATCGTCGTTGCGGGCCATGCCATCACCCGGGTTCGTTGCGCCGGGCCAGTCTACCGCTCCGGGATCGGTGTGTCGAACCATGCCAGGCACCGGGATCGTCCCACTCCCGCGCGGCCATGCGGAACGGCCCGCGCCATTCCGGGCACGGCGCTGACGGCGCGCTCGGCCATGGCTCCGGCTCAGCCGCGCGACACCATCCCCTGTTCCTTCGCAAGTTCGCGCATACGCTTCTGCAGCTTCTCGAAGGCGCGGACCTCGATCTGGCGGATCCGCTCACGGCTGACGCTGTAGACGCCCGAAAGCTCCTCGAGCGTCACCGGGCTGTCCTGCAGCCGGCGCTGGGTGAGAATGTCGCGCTCGCGGTCGTTGAGCACGTCCATCGCCTGCTCCATCAGCGCGAGACGCTGGGTGTACTCGTCCCGCTCGGCGTAGTCCTGCGCCTGGTCGGCG